>NZ_CAJMXG010000066.1:0-13939 GCF_905219725.1 Oscillibacter sp. CU971 | reverse complement strand
CCCCGGCGTCCCGCACCGGGCCCCCGCCGCTGAGGTACTGCTGAACCCCCAGCAGGCCGTTCCAGCTGCGCTCCAGCCGGTGGTAGAGCACGTTGTAGGCGTTTTGAATCTGGGCCACCCAGCGCCGGTCCCGCTCGACAATGGCTTGCGCGGCCTTGGCGGCCTCCTTGGTGGCCACGCTGAGCCGATCCAGGCCCAGGGTCCGGGAGGACAGCCGAAACTGGGGCAGGGTCACGGTTTCCGCCCCCATCTGGAGGGGAACGCCGGAGCGCGTCCAGAGCCGGGCCCTGCCGATATCCGCTCCGCCGGTGATTTGGACCTTTCCGCAGCCGCCGAAGAGGCAGGCCCCGATGTCCGCCCCCGGATCGCCGCCCAGGGCCTTTTGAATCCGGGCCGAGCCGGTGATGAGGATGTCTCCGCAGGGCCCCTGTGCCCCCGCGCCGATGGCGGCGGCGTGTCCCAGGGCCAGGGCGGCGACGCTGCCGCCCCGGATGGTGATGTCGCCCGCCGCCGCCCCCAGGGCTCCGCCGATGCCGGCCCCGCCGCCGGATTCCCCGGTGGCGGAAACGACGCCGCCCAGGATGTCCACGGGTCCTATGGAGCCCCGTTTCCCGGCGCCGATGCCCGCGCCGCCTCCGGCGCCCGTGGCGGTGACCGCGCCGCCGCGGATTCGAATACGGCCGGATTGGGTTCGGCCTCCGCCGCTGTCCCGTCCGATGCCCGCGCCCCCCGGACCGCCGGAAGCGGTCAGGGTTCCGGCGGGGTTGCGGCTGTTGTCCCGGGCCTCGGGGCAGTCCACCAGCAGGGAAGTGCCGTCTCCCAGGGAGATGCCCGCCCGGCCCGCGCCGCTTTCAAAGCGGTTGTCCGTGCCGCTTTGCAGGAACAGCGTCACGTCGTTTTCCCGGCCCAGGTCGAAGGCTCCGCCCTCGGATACCCGGCAGACCACGCCCCCCAGGGTCAGCTCCAGCTTCCCGATGCCGTCCGCCAGAACCAGCCGCCCGCTGAAGGGCTCCTGGTTGGCGTCGGTTCCCATGCCGCCGGAGACGGAGGAAACCCGGTTGGTCAAAATGCGGAGCGTGTGCGTCTCCTCCTCGTAAATCCAGTCCTTTCCCGGCTCCCCGCCGGTGACGGTGAAGGGGTTCGGGTATAGGGCGGTTTCCTCAAAAGCGCCCGCGCCCTCGTTCCAGCGCAGGTAGGCGTAGCGGGTTTTAAGCCGCTCGGCCTCGTCCTTCCCCCGGAGGACCACGGTGTGAACCGCCGGGGAACCCTGGTCCCCCTTTTGCAGCCACAGCCGGGCGGGCTCACCGCTTAAAAGCATGGCCCGTCCGTGACGGCCGTCCACCGCCAGGGTGGTTATGGCGCTCCAGCCCGGCAGCAGCGTCCGCCAGACGATGTCGAAGGGGGTCAGGGGCTTTCCGTTTCCGTCGCTCACACGGGCTGCCTGCGCCGCCAGGAACACGGGCCCGTCGACGACCACGGGGACGGGCAGGGTTCCGAAAGCTTTGCCGTCCGTCTCCGCGAGGAGGACTGCGCCGCCCGTCAGGCGCAGGAGGCTGCTTTCCTCCCCCCGGAGGACGCCGATCCGCACGGTTCCGCCGCCGCCCAGGGTCAGGGACGCGCCGGGGCGCAGCAAGACCTCATCCAGCTCGGCCTTTCCCGGGACGGACAGTTGGACAGCGGCGGAGGCCGCGGTCAGCATAGGGACGCGGCCCTCCCGCAGCGTTACCGTCCCGGACCCGGCGAGCAGGAGGGGCCGCCCTTCCGGTCCGGTGGTTTGAAGGGTTATGTCCGCCGTTCCGCCGACCGCCGCTTCCCCGGTGGAGGCGTCAACGGACAGGCCGGAGAGGTCCCGGCCCGCCGCCTTCATATCCCCCAGGTCCATGACGGCGGTTTGAAGCGGGGTTCCGTCCGCCGGGGCCGCCTGGCCCCGCGCTTCTCCGGCGGCGTTTTCCAGAGCGGCCTCCGGTCCGGCGCCGGAGGCCTGGACCGCCGCCAGCAGGCCCATCATCAGCTCCAGGTTCATCCCTTCCAGCCCCGCCAGGAGGGTCAGCATGGAAGTGCTTTCCAGGAAAGCGGCGGCGTCCCCGCCGTACAGCAGCATTCCCGTCAGGAAATCCTCCATCCCCGGGGCGGCGCCGNCGGTGAATTGAGCCTCCAAGTCCGCGAAGCTGGAGAACATGCCGTTTGTCAGAAGGTCGACCGCTTCGTCCGGCGAATAGCCCTGGGACACCTTTTCCAGAAGCTGCCGCAGACCCTCCAGGGCCTCCTTCAAATCGACAGCCTTGGAGGCGGAGCCCCCGGCGATGACGCTGCCCAGGTACAGCGCGGCAAGATACCCCGCGGCGGCGTTGCTGTCCAGGGATTTCCCGGAGATGGCCGCCAGGATGTCGGAGATTCCGGCGGTCTTGTCCAGCCCCAGCATATCCAGCAGCCGCTCCGGGGACAGGCCGCTTTGAGCGATTCCCCGCAGCAGCCAGTTGGGAAACGTCTGGACCCGATCCGGGTTTTCGTCCTCCAGAGCGGCGTCCGGCGGGGGCTCCACCCCGTCTTCAATCTCCTCGTCCCCCTCCAAAAACAGCCGCACATCCCCGGCGAAGGCTCCGCCGGTCATGCGGTCGATTTCCTCCGCCAGACGGGCCAGCTCCGCTTGCAGGGCGGCCCGGTCCGCGCCGCCTCCTCCGGCGGCTTTTTCAGCCAGTCCGGCTATGCGGTCCAGGGCGTCCTGGACCTCCGCCAGCACGGCTTCCCCCACCTGGAGCGTCCGGTGGCTCTCCCGGGTGTGGTTTTCCGCCTGGCCGATCTTGCTCATGAGGGCTTGGAGAGTCTCCGAGACGGTGGCCCCCGGCGTTTNGGCCGGCGGGCGGCTTTGCCCGGCGGCGGCTGTCCTCTCCGTTTTCTCCGCCGCCTGATACCGGGGCCCGGACACACCGCGCTCTCTGCGGATGGTCAGCTCGCCCATGCAGACGCCTCCTTTCTTGAATCCGTTTCCAGCGTGGATTCCTATATATACAATATCGGCACGCGGACGGGAAAGATAAGAACGTCTCTCGCCGGGCAAAAAAGGGGAAAGCGCCCCGCGCTTTCCCCTCCCGGTGTGGTTATCGCTTTTGCCCCAGGGCCAGGTCCTTGACGGCCTCTCCCGCCAGGATCAGTCCCGCCGCCGCGGGAACGAAGGCCGCGCTCCCCGGCAGCTGCCGCCGGATTTCTCCCTCCAGGGATTCCTGGTAGAGCGCCCCCTCCGGGTTCCGGGGGGGCTCCTGGGAGTAGACCACCTTCAAGCGCCGGACGCCCCGGCGCTTCAGCTCCTTCCGCATCACCCGGGCCAGGGGGCAGACGGAGGTCTCGTAAATGTCCGCCACCCGGAAGGCGGTGGGATCCAGCTTGTTCCCGGCCCCCATGCAGCTGATGATGGGCGTTCCGGCCGCCAGGGCCTGTTGAATCAGAGCCAGCTTGCCGGTGACGGTATCGATGGCGTCGATCACGTAGTCATATTGGGAAAAATCGAAGTCTCCGGCGGTGTCGGGGCCATAGAAGACCCTGCGGGCAGTTACCCTGGCCTCCGGGTTGATCTCCAGCGCCCGGTCCCTGGCGGCGTCGGCTTTGTATTGGCCCAGGGTCCGGTGGGTGGCCAGAATCTGGCGGTTCAGGTTTGTCAGGCTCACCCGGTCGCTGTCGATTAGGTCCAGGGCTCCCACGCCGCTGCGGACCAAGGCCTCCGCGGCGTAGCCCCCCACGCCTCCCAGGCCGAACACCGCCACATGTGCCCGGGCCAGGCGCTCCACGCCCTCCCGGCCCAGCAGCAGCTCTGTCCTTGAAAACTGGTCCAGCATGGCGTCACTCCTCGATTCCTTGAATCTCAATCTGCTCCAGGATCTCCTGGCCCCGCCCGGTCAGGGCGATGCTGCCGTGAAGGGGATAGTCCCGATAGGCGGCGTAGTCGAAGTTTTTCAGGGGGATGTCGTAGTCCAGGCAGAGCAGCCCCTTTGCCGCCAGGCCCTGGATGGCGGCGGCGGACTGCTCCCGGGGGCGTTCCGGGTCTTCCAGGTACACCGGCGTCTTCCTGTCGAAGGCCGCCGCGATGGGGAGGAAGGGCGTTTCCCCCAAGCGCCGCAGCAGCGCCAGCTCCGCCTCCGTCAGCAGCAGGCCGCAGCCTCCCCGGCAGCTTCCGCAGTTTTCACAGCTCATGACCGTTCTCCTTTTCCGTTCCGGCTTCCACAATGGTTCCGCCGCCCACAACGGCGTCCCCGCTGTAAAATACCGCCGCCTGGCCTGGCGTTACCGCTCTTTGGGGCCGGTCAAACACGACGCGGACCCGCCCTCCGGACTCCGGGAAAATTTCCGCCGCCTGTTCCGCTTGGCGGGAGCGGGTTTTGGCTCCCACGCGCAGGGGAGAATCCAAACCCTCTATGGCAATCCAGTTCAGATCCTCCACCAGGATCTCCCGGACGAAGAGGGCGCTTTCCGGCCCTACGGTGACGGTGTTGGCGGACATGTCCTTTCCGCAGACATAGACGGGCTCGCCCATAGAAAGGCCCAGCCCCTTCCGCTGGCCCAGGGTGTAGCGGATCGCTCCCCGGTGCCGCCCCACGGCCCGGCCCTCCCGGTCCAGAAAGTCCCCGGCGGGAAACGCCTCTCCGGTCCAGGATTCAATGAACGCGCCGTAGTCCCCTCCGGGGATGAAGCAGATGTCCTGGCTGTCCCGCCGCCGGGCGTTGACAAAGCCCAGGCGCTCCGCCAGTTCCCGGACCTGCCGCTTTTCCATGCCGCCCAAGGGAAATTGGACTCTGGACAGCTGGCTTTGGGTGAGGGTGTAGAGGAAATAGCTCTGGTCCTTCCCGGCGTCCAGCGCTTTTTTCAAAAGCTGGCGGCCCGTCCCGGCGTCCCGGCCCACTCGGGCATAGTGCCCGGTGGCCACGTAATGAAGTCCCGCGCCGTCCGCCGCCTCCATCAGCCGGGAGAATTTCATGCGCCGGTTGCAGTCCACGCAGGGATTCGGGGTGCCCCCGGCCCGATAGACCCGGACAAATTTTTCAATAACGTCTTCCCGGAATTCCCGGGCCATGTCCAGCGTCATGAAGGGAATGCCCAGCCGCCGGCAGACGGACTCCNCGTCGGNGGCGTTCCGGCCGTCGTCCGATTCCAGCAGGCGCATGGTGGCCCCCTGGCAGCGGAAGCCCCCCGCCTGCATGAGATAGGCCGCCGCCGAGCTGTCTACGCCGCCGCTCATGGCGATCAGCACGCTCAGATTGTTGTGTTCTTCCATTGTTTACCTCCCGGCTCAGGGCCTTTTTGCGTTTTGCGGCTCTTATTATAGTACGGTTCCGCCGTTTTGTCACGCAATATATCATTCCCGCTGGGCGGATTTATCCGCACGTCTTGCATGATTGCTTTCACGCCCTGGTTTTTTTCCGTGGAAGCTTCCCCTTTTTCAACAAAAAATCCGGATGTCCAGAGCGAGTTTTCAAAAGTGGTGGAGAAATTTTTGCAAATTTATGTTTTATGTAAACTAAACTACCAAAAGGCGGATGGCGGGAGTGTGTATGTAAATTTTTTCCAGCCCGAAAGACAACCGGAGAAACCTGAAAACTTTGGGAAACAGCCCTGTGGAAAACTCTGTGGAAAGTGTGAATAACTTTTTGTAGAAGCCTTTTATGAAAAATTTTATGTAAATTACAAGAGACTGGGGCGGCTTTTTCGGGAAGCGGCGGAAAAACGCGCGGAAAGGGAAGAAAGCTGTAAAAATACCGGCGGAGCGAAGGGCGTTCATGCGCCGGATTGTGACATATTTCCTGGCGGCGTGTCAAAAACCGACAAATTGCTCAAAGGCGAAACGCAGGATTTCCTGCGATAATACGAGAGGTAATCGCGGCGCGGGGGAGGCCGGGCCATGCAAAAAAGGCTTGCGCCGGGCCGCGGGCCGTGCTATAATCTTGTTACAAACTACATAAGATCGTGAACTGGGGAGCTCGCGGAAGCGGGCTGAGAGGAAGCGAACGCTTCGACCCACAACCTGATTTGGGTAATGCCAACGTAGGGAGCCGTCATGAACCGACATGCTTTTTTCCGCATGAGGAACAGCCCTCCCCGTTTCGGGAGGGCTGTTTTGGATTGCCGTCAGTTTCGCGGTCGGAACAAGGANGAACATCATCTCATGCTGAACCTGTTTGTCAACGGTGAGGGAGGCCTCACCACCGCGGGCTACGCGCTGAGCGCCGCGCTGNTGGTGCTGAGCATCCTGGCAGGCCTGGCCCTGGCGGACCGGGGCGGGAAAAAGGGCTTTGCCGCCAAGCAGCTGGCTTACTGCGCCATGGCCGTGGCCCTGGCCTATGTAACCAGCTTCATCCGGGTCTTCAAGCTGCCCTACGGCGGGTCCGTCACATTGCTGAGCATGCTTTTCATCGTGCTGGTGGCCAACTGGTACGGTGTCAAGACCGGCATGCTGGTGGGCTTTNCCTACGGCATTCTGCAATNTTTGCNGGAGCCCTATTTCCTGACGCTGTTCCAGGTCTGCTGCGACTATGTGCTGGCCTTCGCCGCCCTGGGGCTGGCGGGGCTCTTCCGGGGGAAGAAGAACAGCCTCCTCACCGGCTACATCGCGGCGGTGCTGGCCCGGGGGGTGTTCCACTCCATCGGGGGCTACCTCTACTGGATGGACTACATGCCGGAAAACTTCCCCCTGGCCCTGCGGAACCTTTACCCCATCATTTACAACTACAGCTATTTACTGGCGGAGGCGGCCGTCACCGTCCTTGTCATCAAGATTCCGGCGGTGGAGCAAGCCTTGGAGCGGGTGCGCAAGGCCGCGCTGTAAGGGCGCGCGCCCTCTTGTTCCAGGCAGAACACGGCCCAAGGAAGCCTGCGGACCGTCCTCAGCACAAACGAACCCCCCGCTTTTCCAAAAGATGTATGTTGTAAAGGGTGAATGTGAGATTTCGCCTAATACAACATAGCGGCTTTCACGACAAAAGTACATAGGCACTCAAGCCAGCTTTCGACTGCAAACGACATTATGCAGCCGGGGGGCTGGCTTTCTGTCTGCCTGGAGCATCCACCACCATCGTACTACGCGGGTTGCGGCCTACCGCAAGAAAGGAAGGCAAATATAGCTACAATTCAACCAGCAGAGGCGAACACCGCCACCATTTACCGGCGTATCGGGTCCACCACCTACAAGGTGCGCGTCCATCTCAGCGATACCGCCCAGGAAACCATGAACGACAAAATTCTGCATTTAATTCGGTGCGGGGCCGTGACAAAGGTTGCTGACTGCCGTGACGATGAGCAAATTGGGGACAGCAATTCCATTGTGAATCAAAAGGCCATACTTGCTCTCCCGACCGATGCAAATATAATCGAAATCTCCACCATGCTTGACATTCCCCGTATAGTACAGGTACAGGCCGTTGGGATCGTTCAGCCAGCCCACCGGCGGGGCCAGNTGAATTTTTGGCCCCCAGGGGTCCGTGGGGCGGAAAGCCGCTTCAGCAGCGGCGGCCATTCTCTGCAGATCTTTTCGTAATACGTTCATCGGTCCCTCCCGATCATTTACAAGACATCCCCGCGCCAGGAGAGACGCGGGGATGTCCGGCAATTATTTGACTTCAATTACCTTATCCAAAGCCTTGCATTCGCCGGGATGGATGGTCAGATTCTCGTAGTCGTCAGAGTTCGTCACCAGCACTACGACCACATCGGGATGCTGGGCGGCCCGCAGTATCCGCCCTTCGCCGCCCTCTGCGCGCCGGAGGCCGCGGAGCACAGCGGCGAGGTCCGGGCCCTCCAACTGATTTATAGCGGCAATCACTGCGTTCGGGTGGAGCGGGACCAGTACGATCATCTGCGGCTCACAACCGGCATTCACCCGGAGGGCTTTTCCTGGAAGCTGGAACCGGGCGAACGCTTCCAGACACCGGAGGCGGTGCTGGTCTACAGCGGCCANGGCTTTAATGGAATGTCCCAGGTGTTCCACCAGCTGTACACAGAGCGGCTGTTCCCCCGGCAGTGGGCAGGGCGGACCCGGCCCATTCTGCTGAACAGCNGGGAAATGTGCTATTTTGACGTTTCAGAGGAAAAGCTGCTTCCTGTGATTAGGGAGGCGGCGGCGCTGGGCTTTGAGCTGGTGGTGCTGGACGACGGCTGGTTTGGTCACCGGAACAACAGCAAGAGCTCTCTGGGGGACTGGACGGTAAACCGGGAGAAGTTTCCAAATGGCCTGACGCCCCTGCTGGACTGCGCCCGGGAGAACGGCATCCAACTGGGTATCTGGTTNGAGCCGGAAATGCTCTCCCCGGACAGCGATCTGATGCGGGCACACCCCGATTGGGCGGCCCGGTTCCCTGACGATGCGCCTTTGCTGGGGCGAAACCAGCTGGTCCTGGATTTGACCCGCCGGGAGGTGCAGGACTATGTGCTGGATACGCTGAGCGGATTTCTTCGAACTTATCCGGTGTCCTATGTGAAGTGGGACATGAACCGCCATATGACAGACCCCGGTTCCGCCTCNCTNCCGNCGGACNGGNCGGGGGAGTTCTTCCACCGNTATATGCTGGGACTCTATCGTATCCTGCATGAGCTGACAGCCCGCTTCCCGGAGATCCTCTTTGAAAACTGTTCCAGCGGCGGCGGACGGTTTGATCCCGGCATGAGCTTCTATATGCCTCAGACCTGGTGCAGCGACAACACCGACGCCCTGGACCGGCAGTCTATCCAATACGGCGCGTCGTATCTTTTCCCGCCTTCCGCCATTGCCGCCCATGTGTCCGCCGTTCCCAACCATCAAACCGGAAGGATGATACCCTTTGAGACCCGAGCCACGCTGGCATCCTCGGCCAATATGGGCTATGAGCTGAATATTCTCGACTTGTCCCAAGAAGAGCGGGAGCNAGTCCGGGAGCATCTGGCGCTGTATAAAGAGGAGCGGGACCTGATTTTGGGCGGCGCGTTTTACCGGCTTCGTTCGCCCTTTGACGGGAATCTCTGTGCCTGGATGCTGGTGGACCGGAAACGGGAAAAAGCTATCCTTTACGCCTTTGCCGCATCGTATGACGTTTCCAGTCTGTCCGCGGTTCTGAAAATCCCATACCTGGATCAGAAGAAGCTCTATGTGGAGCGGAATACAGGCCGCCGGTTCAGCGGGGAAGAGCTGCGTTACGCCGGACTTGCCGTCCGATTTCCGCAGGGGGACTTTCCGGCTATAAAAATCGNACTGCAAGCAGAGACTATGTCATAAAACAAGCCCNGGTACTCCGGCAGCATGGCAGGAGTATCTGGGCTTCTGTAATTTAGTGGTAAATCTCACATTTCCCCTTGACAACAGCTTTAGAAGGAAAAGCGGGGGGTTTCGCTTAGCAGTATTTCGCGATAGCGGCCTGGATCATCTCGTGGGCCTGAACAATGATGGCCTGATCGCCGGGCTCCAGCGCCAGCAGAGGCGCCCGGACGCCGCCGATATCCGGCCCGCCCTGAAGGCGGAGGATCTCCTTGATGACGGCGTACATGTTGCCCTGGGTGGAGCACATCTTGTAGATGATGCGGCAGCACTCGTTCTGGGCCTCCCGGCCCTTTTCCATCTCCCCGGCCTTAAAGCAGCGGAAGATCTCCAGGTACAGCTCCGGCATGGCGGCGTAGGTCCCGCCGATGCCTCCGGCGGCTCCGGCGGCCAGGCCGCTGAGAAGCTGCTCGTCCGGGCCGTTGAAGACCAGGGCCCCCTCGTCGTGCCACATCTGGATGTCCTGGACAGGCATGGAGGAGTTTTTCACCCCGACGACCCGGGGATTTTTCAGCATCTCCTGAAGCAGGGGCACCGACAGCGCCACGCCCGCCAGCTGGGGAATGTTGTAGATGATAAAATCCGTGTTGGGGGCCGCGTCGGAGATGTCGTTCCAGTACTTGGCGATGCCCTTGGGGGGCAGGTGGAAGTAGATAGGGGGAATGGAGGCCACGGCGTCCACGCCCAGGCTCTCGGCGTGGGCTGCCAGCTCCCGGCTGTCGGCGGTGTTGTTGCAGGCCACATGGGCGATGATGGTCAGCTTGCCGCCCACCTCCGCCATGACGTTTTCCAGGGTCTCCTTCCGCTCGGCCACGCTCTGGTAGATGCACTCGCCGGAGGAGCCGCCCACATACAGGCCCTTTACTCCCTTGTCCAGCAGGAACTTCGCCAGGGCCCGGACCGCCGGGGCGCTGACCTTGCCGTCCTGGTCATAGCAGGCGTAAAAGGCGGGGAAGATACCCTGGTATTTGGAAAGGTCTTTCATGTTGTCACTCCTAGTCATAAATTTTCACCTTGAAGACCACCTTGCTTACGGTCTTTGGCCCGTCCACCTGCATCTTGANNCGGTGNGCGNCGCCGGGGNANACCACCAGGAAGTCCCCGGGGGAGAGGATCAGCTTATAGTCTCCCTCACCCCGGTAGGCGTAGAAGTCGTTGGCCTCTATCCGGTCGAATTCCGCCAGGGCCTCCGGCGGGGCGATTTCCACCTTTTCGGAGCCCTCCGCCATGATGTGGATGTCCAGGTACTTTTTGTGGGCCTCGAAGAAGCTCTCCTCCGCCGGCACGGTCTCATAGGTGAACCGGGTGGCGTNGACGCCGCCCTTGAGNTCCACCCGCNCCGGACCCACGGAGGCCAAAAACTCCGGCGTGATATGCTCCAGCGCCAGGTCCAGGTTGGNGTGGATGCCCCGGTAGGCCGGGGCGTCCTTGTGTTTGGCGTAAATCANCGCGTTATCCTTTCACCGCGCCCATGGTGATGCCCTGGGTGAAGTACTTCTGGAAAATCAGGAAGACGATGATGATGGGAGCCGCCGCCAGGGTGGCGCCGGCCATCAGCAGGCCGTTGTCCACCGAGGTCTCCGCCTGGAGGGTGGCGATGCCCAGGGGGATGGTGAAGTTGCTGCCGCTGGCCAGCATGACCAACTGCATGAAGTAGTCGTTCCAGCAGTTGATGAAGGTGAAAATGGCCAGGGCGCCGATGCCCGGCTTAATCATGGGCATGACCACCGTGGAGAAGGTATTCCACTCGCTGGAGCCGTCAATTCTGGCGGCCTCCAGAATCTCTCCGGGGATGCTCTCCGAGAACTGCTTCATGAGGAACACGCCGAAAGGCCAGCCCACGGTGGGGAAGATCACCGCCCACAGGCTGTCGTACAGGCGCAGGGCGGACATCTCTTTCAGCAAAGGGATCAGGATGACCTGCTTGGGCAGGGCCATGGCGCAGACGATGAGAGAAAACAGGATGGCCCGGCCGTTGAAGCGCTTCTTCGCCAGGGCGTAGCCCGCCATGGCCGCCGTGAGGCAGGTGATCAGCATGGCCAGCACGCACATGAGCACCGCGTTGATGAGCCAGCGGATGGCGGCGGGGGCCTCCGGCCCGGCGGTGAGAAGCACCTTTTTCCCGCCGTTGAAGAAGCTGCCGAAGGGCAGGTAGATCTCCCACAGGGGGACGCTGCGCTGCTTCATCAGCTTGTCGAAGTTGTTCATGACCCATTCGGTGGGAACCCAGATGGGTTTGGTGGCGTTGATATCCGCGCCGTTTTTGAAGGCGCCGGTGACGATCCAATACAGCGGGAAGGTGAAGAGGAACGCCAGAATGACCAGGATGATGATGGAGGCGATTTTATACGCCCGGCCTTGTCCAGTTTCGATTTTCATACCAGCACCCCCTTACTTTTCTTTCGCCNGCTTGAACTGGAGGGCGGACAGCAGTCCGATGAAGATGGCCAGCACCACGCCCATGGCGTTGGCGTAGCCGAAGTGGCCCGCCTGCTCCGTCAGCTTGAAGGCGGTCCAGTAGATATGGTACATCACCGTGTTGGTTCCCGCGCCGCCCTTGGTCAGCAGCTNGATGAGGGCGAAGCACTGGAAGGAGTTGATGGTGGTGATGACCAGGATATACAAGGTGGTGGGCATCATCTGGGCCCACTTTACCTTCCAGAAGACCTNGAAGCCGTTGGCCCCGTCCACCTCGGCGGCCTCAATGAGGGTCTGGTCCACATTGCCCAGGGCGGAGACGTACAGCACGATGGGCTGGCCCACGGAGGTGGTGAACAGAATCAAAATGATGCACCAGAGGGCGTACTTGGAGTCGCCCAGCCAGTTGATGTTTTGGTCGATGAGCCCCGCGCCCTTGAGGACGTGGTTGAAAATGCCGGTGTAGTTGTCGTACATCCACTTCCACACCACGGTGACGGCCACGGAGCCGGTGACCACGGGGAGANAGAAGATGCAGCGGAAGGCGGAGAGCACGGGCCCGCTGAGCTTGTAGATGACGGAGGACACCCACAGGGAGAATGCGCACACGGTGGGGACGCTGACGATGACGATGATGAAGGTGTTTTTCAGCGCCTCCAGGAAGGTTTCGTCGCTTAGCAGATTGGTGAAGTTGGAAAAGCCGATGAAGTTTCCAAACATGCCTTGGTCATGCATGTTGGCGTCCGTGAGGCTGGTAACGATGCAGATGATCATGGGGATGACCACGAAGCCGATGAAGAAAATCAGGCTGGGCAGCAGGAAGAGGTAGCCGGAGATGTTCTCCCGCCGCTGCAGCGCGCGGCTCATGGTGGGATGGGACTGTCTTGCCAAGATCAACACTCCTTTACGACTGGATTCGACAGGGCAGGGCCTCCTGAGGTAGAACGCGCCCCTCTCCCGCCCTTCGCGGGAGAGGGGCGCAAAAACCCTTATCTCTTTGACGGTGTATGGAAANGCTTAGCCGGCTGAGTTGGCTTTTTCGGCGNGGATGGAAACAGCCTCGGCGATAGTGGCTCCCNCGCCAACCTNCTGGAGCATNGTCCACCACTCGGTTCGGGCGCCGGCCCAGCCCTTGGTGACCTGGTAGTAGTCGCCCAGGTAAGGCATGAGGACCTGGTACTCGTTCATGATCTCGTTGTCGGCCCAGATGTCGGAGAGGTCGGTGCCCTCGGCGGCGGAACGGGCGGCGAAGTAGTTGGCGGTCTTTACCGCTTCCACGGTGTGCTCAGAGTCGCACATCCACTTGATGAAGGTTTTCGCGTCGTTGATTCGGGCTTCATCCCCGTTGTCGAAGATGCCGAAGCCCCAGATGNCNCCCTGGACAGCGGGAGAACCGCCCTGAGAGGGGAAGCCCNTGAAGNCGATCTCTTCACCGTTGGCGGTGAGGCCCGCGCCGNTGTCGGNCTGGTTGGGGTTGAGCTGCTGGGCAATGTTCCAGCAGAAAGCCATCTTCAGAATGCCCTGATAGAAGACCTTGATTTCGTCGCCGCCCTCGAGAGAGGCGTCGAAAGCGATGCCGGGCATGCTTCTGAGCTGCTCCAGCGCCTTGATGTTGGCGGGGTCGCTCCAGGTGTACTGATCGTGGGTGGCNGTGGCAAAGGTGCCGCCGTAGAGGTTGTTGACGAGGGCGCGGGTGCCCTGGTCGCCGCCCTGGCCCTTGCAGNACACGGCGCCCACGGGAGCCTGGAAGTGCTCATACAGGGCGTCCACGGCGTTGATGAAATCGCTGGTGGTCCAGGTGTGGGTTTCCAGGTTCAGGAACTGGTCGGCGCCCGCTTCCTTGAAAGCGTCCAGGTTGATGGCCATGCAGTGGGCCGTGACAACCAGGGGATACTCATAGACGGAGCCGTTGGGGTGGGTGCAGGCGGCCATGGCCGCCGCGTTGATTTCGGNCTTGNCCGNGNCGNCGAACATGTNGCTNAGGTCCACCAGATNGCCCTTGTCGCCCCAGTTGGTCACCAGGCGCTCGGGGCCTTCCATGATCAGGTCGGGGGCGTTTTTCGCGGTGATGGCGGAGTTGACCTTGTCATCGCCGTCGGCGTAGGCTAAGTACTCCACTTTCACGGAGATGCCCGTGTCGGCCGTGAAGGCGTCGGTGATGGCTTTGACCTTGTCTTCCTTGCCCCAGTCGCCGATGGGGTAGGTCCACAGGGTAATTTCGCCGGCGGCGGCGGGCTCCTCAGGGGTCTCGGG
>NZ_CAJMXG010000065.1:0-14037 GCF_905219725.1 Oscillibacter sp. CU971 | reverse complement strand
GGGCCGGGAAGGGCTCTCAGCGCTTTTGTTACGCTTTTTATCCCGCTCACTTCACGGTCCTGGCCCTGATCGGCTTCCTCAAGCCGCCACTGGTGTGAGCGGAGCCGGGGAAATCCCTGGAAAAACAGGAAAATCAAAATCTTTTTGGCAAAAACGCTTGACGGCTGGGAGAGGTCATGCTATAATGCCTACTTGCGCGGACCTGAAGTCCGTGAATTTTGCCGTGCGCTCCTCAGCGGAAGCGTCGCTGGAGGAGGTCAGTCCCATGGAGCCTGAAAAGCGGGTCGTCGGCGTGAAGCAGTCCCGCAAGGCCATCCGAGAGGGACGGGCCCGCCGGGTGTTCCTGGCCGGCGACGCCGACCCGGCGCTGACCAGGCCCATCGCCGCCGAGTGCGCCGCCGCCGGCATCCCCGTGGAGACGGAGCGGACCATGGCCCAGCTGGGCCGGGCCTGCGGGATTTCGGTGGGAGCCTCCGTCGCGGTGGAGCTGACGGATTGAGCGCGTGAGAAAATTTTGGTTTTTACGGAATAGCCCACCGGCTTTCTGTAAAACATATAAAGCAAAAATATGAAAGAAAGGAGAAATTCAATGCCTACTTTTAACCAGCTGGTCCGGAAAGGAAGAGAACAGGCTTCCTACAAGTCCAATTCTCCCGCCCTGCAGTTCGGTCTGAACACCCTGAAGACCAAGACCACCAATCAGCCCTCCCCTCAGAAGAGAGGCGTCTGCACCGCTGTGAGAACCGCGACCCCCAAGAAGCCTAACTCCGCTCTGCGTAAGATCGCCCGTGTGCGCCTGACCAACGGCTACGAGGTCACCGCCTATATCCCCGGCGTGGGCCACTCCCTCCAGGAGCACTCCGTGGTCATGATCCGCGGCGGCCGTGTCAAGGACCTCCCCGGCGTCCGCTACCACATCATCCGCGGCACTCTGGATACCCAGGGCGTGTCCGGCCGGATGCAGAGCCGTTCCAAGTACGGCGCCAAGCGGCCCAAGTCCAAGTAAGGACAACCCCAACGAATCACTTTGCCGAACAGGCATTTTATATAAATGCGGGGCGTTGCCCTTCGGCAGAGGCATTCACGGAAGGCTGAGATACGCCTTTTGAGTACCTATGAGATCATAGAATCATTATGAAGGAGGGAAGCATAGTGCCTAGAAGAGGTAATGTTCCCAAGAGAGAAATTCTGCCCGACCCCATGTACGGCTCCGTGCTGGTGACGCGTCTTGTCAACAACGTGATGCTGGACGGCAAAAAGGGCGTGGCGCAGAAGGTGGTCTACGCGGCCTTTGACCAGATCAAGGAAAAGACCGGCAAGGACCCCGTTGAAGTGTTCACCCAGGCCATGGACAACATCATGCCCAGCCTGGAGGTCAAGGCCCGCCGTGTGGGCGGCGCCAACTATCAGGTCCCCATGGAGGTCCGTCCCGCCCGGCGCACCACGCTGGGCCTTCGGTGGCTGACCACCTATTCCCGCGCCCGGAGCGAACGCACCATGGCGGAGCGTCTTGCCGNCGAGATCATGGTCGCCGCCNANAACAGCGGAGCNGCTGTGAAAAAGCGCGAGGACATGCACAAGCAGGCCGAGGCCAACAAGGCTTTCGCGCACTTCCGCTGGTAAGCTAGTTAGGAGANAAATCAAGTATGCCGAGAAAAACATCGCTTGAAAACACCAGAAACATCGGCATTATGGCTCACATCGACGCGGGCAAGACCACGACCACGGAACGGATCTTGTTCTACACCGGCGTGAACTATAAAATCGGCGAGACCCACGACGGAACCGCCACGATGGACTGGATGGCCCAGGAGCAGGAGCGCGGCATTACCATCACGTCCGCCGCCACCACCTGCTACTGGTCTGGTTCCAAAAACCAGTTCAAGCCCACCCGTATCAATATCATCGACACCCCGGGCCATGTGGACTTCACNGTGGAGGTGGAGCGCTCTCTGCGCGTTCTGGACGGCTCTGTGACCGTTCTGTGCGCCAAGGGCGGCGTGGAGCCCCAGTCCGAGACCGTGTGGCGTCAGGCCGACACCTACAAGGTCCCCCGGATGATCTACGTCAACAAAATGGACATCATGGGCGCGGACTTCTACAACGTGCTCCACATGGTGGAGGACCGCCTGAAGTGCAATGCCGTGCCCATCCAGCTCCCCATCGGCAACGAGGAGACCTTCAAGGGAATCATCGACCTGGTGGAGATGGACGCGGATATCTATTATGACGACCTGGGCAAGGACATGCGGGTGGAGGAGATCCCCGCCGACATGGTGGACCGTGCCAACGAGTACCATGAGAAACTGATGGACGCCGTCTCTATGTTCGACGAGGAGATCATGGAGATGTATCTGGACGGCCAGGAGGTTCCCCAGGACAAGATCCGTGCCGCCATCCGCAAGGCTACTATCGCCAACGAAATGGTCCCCGTCACCTGCGGCACGTCCTATAAAAACAAGGGCGTGCAGAAGATGCTGGATGCCATCGTGGACTATNTGCNTTCTCCCANCGACGTTCCCGCCATCAAGGGCGTCAACCCCAGCACCGAGGAAGAAGAGGAGCGTCCCTCCTCTGACAACGAGCCCTTCTCCGCCCTGGCATTCAAGATTGCCACGGATCCTTATGTGGGCCGCATGTCCTTCATCCGTGTCTATTCCGGCACGCTGAACACCGGCACCCAGGTGCTCAACTCCACGAAAAAGCAGAAGGAGCGCATTGGCCGCATCCTCCAGATGCACGCCAATCACCGGGAGGACATCGAAACCGTGTACGCGGGCGACATCGCCGCGGTCATCGGCCTGAAAAACTCCACCACCGGCGATACCCTCTGCGACGAAAAGCACCCCGTCATTCTGGAGTCCATGGAGTTCCCCGAACCCGTTATCCGGGNGGCCATTGNNCCTAAAANCAAGGCCGGCCAGGAGAAGATGACCATGGGCCTCATCAAGCTGGCGGAGGAGGACCCCACCTTCAAGACCTACACCGATGAGGAAACCGGCCAGACCATCATCGCCGGCATGGGCGAGCTGCATCTGGAGATCATTGTCGATCGCCTTCTCCGGGAGTACAAGGTGGAGGCCAACGTGGGCGCGCCCCAGGTTGCCTATAAGGAAACCATCAAGAAATCGGTGGAGCAGGACACCAAGTATGCCCGCCAGTCCGGCGGCAAGGGCCAGTACGGCCACGTCAAAATCCGCGTGGAGCCCAACGAGTCCGGCAAGGGCTACGAATTTGTCAATGCCATCGTGGGCGGCGCGGTGCCCAAGGAGTATATCCCCGCTGTCGACGCGGGTATCCAGGGCGCTATGAACGCGGGCGTCATGGCCGGGTTCCCGGTGGTGGACGTGAAGGTCACCCTGTACGACGGCTCTTATCACGAGGTCGACTCCTCCGAGATGGCCTTTAAGATTGCCGGTTCCATGGCCTTCAAGGANGCCTGCCGCAAGGCGGGAGCCACGCTGCTGGAGCCGATCATGAAGGTTTCCGTCATCGTCCCCGACGAGTATCTTGGCACCGTGATCGGCGATTTGACCGCCCGCCGCGGTCAGATTCAGGGACAGGAAGCCCGTCCCGGCGCCCAGCAGGTGGACGCGCTGGTGCCTCTGGCCAACATGTTTGGCTACGCAACCGACCTGCGCTCCAGCACCCAGGGCCGCGGCCAGTACTCTATGGAGCCCCACAGCTATGAGGAGATTCCCAAGAGCATCGCGGAAAAGATCGTGGAAACCCGGGTGAAGCCCAACTGACCTTTGGAAAAGCCCTGGACCAAATTGGGAAAAGGGGATTGATTTTCCAGTTGGAATACTGTAGAATAGACATTGCTGATTATCGTTTCGCAATGCCCAGACTGCAACCGAACATGAATTAGGAGGATTTTCAAATGGCTAAGCAAAAGTTTGAAAGAAACAAACCCCATGTAAACATTGGCACCATCGGCCACGTCGACCATGGCAAGACCACCCTGACCGCCGCCATCACCAAGTGGCTGTCCCTCCAGGGCAAGGCCGAATTCGAGGCTTATGACAGCATCGACAAGGCTCCCGAGGAAAAGGCCCGTGGTATCACGATCAACACCGCCCACGTGGAATATGAGACCGAAAAGCGGCACTATGCCCACGTCGACTGCCCGGGCCACGCCGACTATATCAAAAACATGATCACCGGCGCTGCTCAGATGGACGGCGCGATCCTGGTCATCGCCGCCTCCGACGGCCCCATGGCCCAGACCCGTGAGCACATTCTGCTGGCCCGCCAGGTGGGCGTGCCCGCCATCGTGGTGTTCTTGAACAAGTGCGACCAGGTGGACGACGAGGAGCTGCTGGAGCTGGTGGAGATGGAAGTCCGTGAGCTGCTGAGCACCTATGAGTTCCCCGGCGACGATCTGCCCATCATCAAGGGTTCCGCCCTGAACGCCCTGGTGTCCGATTCCAGCGATCCCGCCGCTCCCGAGTATGCCTGCATCAAGGAGCTCATGGATTCTGTTGACGACTATATCCCCACTCCTCCCCGCGACGACTCTCTGCCCTTCCTGATGCCTGTCGAGGACGTGTTCACCATCTCCGGCCGCGGCACCGTCGCCACCGGCCGTGTGGAGCGCGGCCAGCTGAAGCTCAGCGAAGAAGTCGAGATCGTGGGCCTGGCCGACGAGACCAAGAAGACCGTCGTCACCGGCATCGAGATGTTCCACAAGCTGCTGGACTTCGCCGAGGCCGGAGACAACATCGGCGTTCTGCTCCGCGGCATCGACCGCAATGGCATTGAGCGCGGTCAGGTTCTGGCGAAGCCCAAGTCCATCAACCCCCACACCAAGTTCAAGGGCCAGGTCTACGTCCTGTCCAAGGAAGAGGGCGGCCGTCACACCCCCTTCTTCAACAACTATCGTCCCCAGTTCTACTTCCGTACCACCNACGTCACCGGCGTCATCTCCCTGCCCGAGGGCACCGAGATGTGCATGCCCGGCGATAACGTCGAAATGTCCGTGGAGCTGATCACCCCCATCGCCATTGAGAAGGGCCTCCGCTTCGCTATCCGCGAGGGCGGCCGCACCGTTGGCTCCGGCGCTGTCACCGACATCGCTGAGTAATTTCCTGNGCATAAAAAGGACTGCCGTTTTTCGCGGCAGTCCTTTTTTCTCATTCCCCCTTTTGAATGAGCGGCTCTTGAAATCCCCTGGCTCCGGAGGAGCAGACGTCTCCGGCCACCGGCGCGTCCTCGCAAATGTAAAGATTCGCTTGCACGCCCTCAGCCTGGCCCGGGTAATTTGTGACGGTGTAAGTGCAGCGGCTTATCTGCTTGCCGCAGCAATTTGTCAGGTCGAAGCCTTGGCTGAGCTGAAGCTCGTTGTAAGAGCGGTAGGGCTCTTCCAGCTCCGCAGGCAGCAGGAATTGCAGGGTTTCGATAGGCTCCGGCTCAACCTCCCAGCCTAGAGAGCGCAGATAGGCTATTCGCTCCTCATTGGTTGACAGCGTGGGCAGTGGAACTTCCGGCTCTTCCGGGGTCCGGCCGGTCAGGACAATCAGCGCCGCCATAACCACGCCCATGAGGACGACGGCGGCGACGGCTTTCTTTCGGGAAAATTTTGCGGTCCAAATCAACATGTCAATCCCTCCTGACAGTTCCTTATTCATTTTTTCATAAAAATATGCTACAATTAAACAAGCAATCAAAGGGCCCATGCAAAAGGGCCGGAAGGGGGAGTAACGCCGTGGAACAGCAGCGGCTGGATAAAATCATCGCCTCCACGGGAAAATGGTCCCGCAGGGAGGCGAAAGAGCTGGTCCGCCGGGGATTGGTAACGGTAAACGGCGCCGCCGCTCTTTCCGTAGAAGAAAAGNTTGACCCGGAGGAGGCGGCGATTCATGTGAACGGAGAGCCGCTGCTCTTCCGCCGTTATACTTGGGTTATGCTGAATAAGCCCGCCGGATTTCTCTCCGCGACCGAGGATGGGCGGGGGAGGACGGTTCTGGAATTGCTGCCCCGGGACCTTCAGCGGCAGGAGCTTTTTCCCGTAGGCCGTTTGGACAAGGACACCGAGGGCTTGCTGCTGCTGACGAATGAGGGAGGCTTGGCCCATGCCCTCCTTTCCCCAAAACGGCATGTGGACAAAGTGTACTATGTCCGGACGTCTGGCCGTCTGACAGAGGAAGACTGCCGGGCTTTCGCTGCCGGAATGTCCCTGGCGGATGGACTTCAATGCCTTCCCGCCGGGCTGGAGATTCTTACGGCTGGGGAAGAGAGCGAAGCGCGGGTAACCCTACGGGAAGGAAAGTTTCATCAGATTAAGCGGATGCTGGCGGCGAGAGGAAAGCCGGTAGCATACCTCGAGAGGGTGCAAATGGGCGATTTGCCCCTGGACCCGGAGCTTCCCCGGGGGGCATTTCGCTTTTTGACTGAGGAGGAGATTGCAAAACTGCGTGCCCTTGTGTAGTTCTGAGAAAAAGTCCGAATACTTACCAAAAAGGGAATGAGTTTTTTGTTGAAAAAAGAAAAAACATCTTGCAATTTGGTGAAGTTGACGATATAATAGGGATGTTGAAAAAATGGTATCACTGCTTCCCCGGTATTTTAGGTGAGGAGGACGGCCATGTCTGGAAGAATTTATCAAAATGTGGTATTGCAGTTGAAGGAAAACACGGACCGCACGATTGGAGTCATTGATGGGGAAGGCGTGGTCATTGCCTGCAGCGAGCTCTCCCTGATCGGCCAGCGGTGGACGGAGTATGTCCCAGTGGTAAACAATGCCGCCGGCGCGCTGATCTCCTCCGAGGGAAAAACCTTTAAGGCCTTGAACGGCTGGGGGAATCAATTTGACTACGCGGCGTTCGCCTTTGGGGAAAACGACGTGAGCAAAGCGGTGTGCTCCGTGGCCACGGTAGCGCTGAACGCGGCCAAGGCGTATTATGAGGAAAAGCATGACCGGGGGTCTTTCATCAAGGATATCATCTCTGACAACATCATGCTGGGCGATATCTACATGCGGGCCAAGGAGCTGCGGGTTACCGCCGATGTGGCCCGGGGTGTGTTCGTAGTCCGGGCTTTGAAGAAAGGGGAGTCCGTTCCCACCGACGTGGTGCAGGCTATGTTCCCTGACCGGCAGAACGATTTCGTGCTGAACATCGGCGACGGGGATGTGGTCCTGGTCCGGCAGATGCCCGAGGGAGCGGGCTTCCGGGAGCTGAATAAAATCGCCTCCTCCATTGAGGAAAGCCTCCGCTCCGGCACGGAGAGCACCGTGGTCGTGGGCATCGGCACCATCGCCACCCATCTGCGGGATTTGGCCAAGTCCTATAAGGAGGCCCAGATTTCCATTGACGTNGGCNAGGTTTTCGACACGGAAAAATATGTCATTAACTACGAGAACTTGGGCATCGGCCGCCTGATTTACCAGCTGCCTACCACCCTTTGCGAGATGTTCCTTCAGGAGGTCTTCAAGAAGAACCCCATCGACGCCCTGGACAAGGAGACCCTCTTCACCATTCACCGCTTCTTCGAGAACAACCTGAACGTCTCCGAGACGGCCCGGAAGCTGTTCGTGCACCGGAATACCCTGGTCTACCGGCTGGAGAAGATCAAGAAGCTGACGGGCCTGGACCTGCGGGAGTTCGACGACGCCATCACCTTCAAGGTGGCGCTGATGGTCAAGAAATACCTGAACTCCCGGGGCATTGATTCCTGATAAGAGCCTGAGCGGCGGACCTCTGTCCGCCGCTTTCTTGTGTGCCGCCGGAAGGCTGTTCCTGGGAAATGAAATGGTATTATCATTTTTGAGAATTCGTGATAAAAGATACACGAAGACTACCACAATAGTTTGGCGGCGCTCCGCATTGACTGAGCCCGTGGTTTATGCTACAATTATATCCGAATTTTGTCGGCTGCCCCCGCCTCTCCCAGTTTTCGACGCCATTTGGAGGTGCCTCTATGTTAGAATCAGAAAGCGCCCTCATTGAATTGAAGGACGTGGAAATGGAATACGACAACGGAACCAAGGCCATCCGGGGAATCTCCCTGCGGATTGACCCCGGCGAATTTGTCTTCCTGGTGGGCCCCTCCGGTTCCGGCAAGTCCACCATCATCAAGCTGCTCACCGGCGAGGTGGAGCCCAACGCGGGCCGGGTTCGGGTCAACGGCTTTTCCACCCGGAACATTTCCGAGCGCCAGATTCCCCTGATGCGCCGGACTCTGGGGGTCATCTTTCAGGATTTCCGCCTGATTGAAAAAAAGACGGTTTATGATAACCTGGCCTTTGTCATGCGGGCCGTGGGNGNCTCCGCCAAGGAGAGCCGGAAGCGCATTCCCTACGTGCTGGAGCTGGTGGGCCTCGAGAAGAAGGCCTACAGCTACCCCGACGAGCTTTCCGGCGGGGAGCAGCAGCGGGTGGCCATTGCCCGGGCCCTGGTGAACAACCCGGCCACCATCATCGCCGACGAGCCCACCGGAAACCTGGACCCGGAGCGGTCCCTGGAGCTGATGGATTTATTGGTGAAAATCAACAAGCTGGGCACCACCANGGTGGTAGTAACCCATGAGAAAGACCTGGNGGACCACTTCGGCAAACGGGTGGTCACCATTGATTCCGGCCGTGTGGTCAATGACAGCGTCGGCGGCTATGTGGGAGGACGCATTCATGTCTAAGCACAATTTCGGATATTTTATCCATGAGGGCGTCTCCAACATGTTCAGCCATGGGTTCATGAGCTTCGCCGCCATCGGCATCACCGTGGCGTGTCTTCTCATCATGGGGACCTTCACCCTGGTGGCGGTGAACGCCAACGGGCTTATGAAGGACCTGGAACGGGAGAACGAGATGCTGGCCTTTGTGGAGGAGGACTTCGCGGAGCCCANGAACNTCCAGAGCAAGCTGGCGGCGATTNCCANTGTGGCCTCCNTTACCTTCATCAGCCGCCAGCAGGCCATGGAGCGGTTTGTAGAGCAGTATCCCGACGAGGAAATGTTCCAGGACCTGGACCCCAACATTCTGCGGGACCGTTTTTCCATTAAGGTCGCGGACCTGGAACGCATCTCGCAGACGAAGGCGGCAGTGGATGCGGTGGACGGCATTGCCTATGTCAACGCCTCTGAGGAGATTGCCGGTGGCTTCATCACCCTGCGGAATGTGGCGACTGTGGTCTGCGTGGCCCTGATTGCCATTTTGTTCCTGGTGTCCGTGTTCATCATCTCCAACACCATCCGCCTCACCACCTTCGACCGGCGGGAGGAAATCGCCATCATGCGGATGGTGGGGGCTACCAACGGCTTTATTCGCTGGCCCTTCGTCTATGAGGGCTTCCTCATGGGCTTCCTGGGGGCCTCCGTGGCTTTCTTGATGGAGTGGGGCCTCTATGAGGCCGTGGCCCAGGGAGTCAGCACCAGCGACGCTATGCAGCTCATCGAGGTAATCCCCTTCAAGGAGCTCCGGGGCCCTGTGGCGGGCTCCTTCGCGGGGGCGGGCATCTTCATCGGCGTGGGGGGCAGCCTTTCCGCCATTCGGAAGTACTTACAGGTCTGAGGAGGGCGGCATGAAACGAAATTGCAGANGGTTTCTCCTCCGGTCCTTGCCGCTTCTGGCCCTGGCGCTGTGCCTGCTTCTGGCGGACCTGGCTCCCGCCGCTTCGGCGGTGACCCAGGCGGACATCGACGCGCTGAAAAGCGACGCCAAGGGCCTGGCTCAGGAGAAAAAGGATATCCAGGCCCAGATTGACAAGCTGTCCTCCGATATCAGCACTACCATGGAGCGCAAGCGCCTCCTGGACGGTCAGATCGGCGTAACAGAGCAGGAGATCGGCAACAAGGAAGAGGAAATTGCCACCTATGAGGATCTGATTGCCCAGACGGCGGCGGAGCTGGCGGACGCGGAGGCCAGGGAAGCGGCCCAGTATGAGCTTTTCTGCAAGCGGGTCCGGGCTATGGAGGAGCAGGGGAAGGTGGAGTACTGGTCCGTGCTGTTCCGGGCCAACAGCTTTTCGGATCTCCTGGGCCGCCTGGACGTGGTGAACGAGATCATGGAGTATGACCAGCGGGTCATTGACGATTTGAAAATCCTGCAAGCCCTTACCGCCGAAAAGAAAGCGGAACTGGAGGGGCAGAAAACCGCCTCTGAGGAGGCCAAGGCGGAGCTGGAGGCCAAGAAGCGGGACCTGGATTCCCAGCGGGACGCGGCCAACGCCCTGGTGACAAAGCTCCGCCAGCAGCAGCAGGAGCAGGAAAACGCCCTGGACGACCTCTCCGAAGAGGAGGAGCAGGTCCAGGCCCGGATCAAGGCCCTGATTAAGAAGATGGAGGAGGAGGAAGCGGCCCGGCGGGCCGCGGCGGGCCAATCCGGCCCCACCTCCAATCCCGGCGGGTATATCTGGCCGGTAAATAGCCGCTATGTTACCTCTACCGTAGGCGGCCGGGCCTCTCCCGGCGGCATCGGCTCCACGAACCACAAGGGAACCGACATCGGCCGGGTAGGCTACAACAGCAGCATCTACGCCGCCAAGGCGGGACAGGTTATCATTTCCGAGTACTCCAAGTCCTACGGGCATTATGTGGTTGTTTACCACGGCGCGGGCAACACCACCCTATACGGCCATATGAGCAGCCGGAAGGTCAGCGTGGGCCAGCAGGTAAAGCAGGGCGACGTGCTTGGAATTACCGGCTCCACGGGAAATTCCACCGGCCCTCACCTCCATTTCGAGATCAAAGAAAACAATACGATTATCAATCCCATCGCCAAAGGCTACCTCACCGGGGCCACATTTGCAAAGGACGCTTGATTCCGATACATATTCCGGCCTCCCGCCCCATATCATGGGGCGGGAGGTAGTGCTTTTATGGTAGGTTACTTAGCCTTGACGGAGTCCAAGAGGGGACAAAAAAGCGTTCAGATAGAGGAGCGCTTTGTGCTCAAGATGCGTTTTTTACAGGCGGAGATTATACAAAGCCCCCATGGGGCGGTTCTGCGCCGCCGCTGTGTGGCGGCGGGAAAGAAGCTGCGAAAGCGCGGCGTGACTCAGGTGGTGCTGCCGGAGGAGTTCCCCTTCCGGGAGCTGCTGTTGAAATGCGGCCTGCGGCCTGTAGCCACCCTGGCCCTGCGGCGGGCCTTGGCGGCGGACTGGGTCCGGGTAGGGCTGACGGAGAAAGGCTGCCCGGTAGCCGGGGCCCGGGTGGCGGTGTCGGCGGCGGCGCTGACGGGGGAGGCGGTGCGGACCGTGACGGAGCTGTGCCTCCGGCACCGCTATGTGCTGCTGGACCTGCCCTACGGCGGGGAGGAGCTTTGCCGCCAGCTCCGGCGAGAGTACGGCGTGTCGCTGCTGCTGGGCCCCTCCAAGGACCAGATGGAGGGGGCGGAAGCCCTGGTCCTGTTCGACCCCAGGACGGATTTGTCCCTGAAAAATCCCGTGGCCCTGCGGCTCTATGACGAGGGTCAGGCCCTGCCGCCGCTGTCTCTGCCGCCGGAGGCGGAGGAGGCCCTGCCGCATGGCGCGGACCGGGGCCAGCTCCTGGCGGTCCTCCGGGAAGCGGGGGTCTTGAAGCGGGAGCAGATCGTTCTGGGGACAGGGAAGGCTGCCGCGGGCGGAGAGGCTTGACATTCCCGAAGTCCTTCTATATAATATCATCTTGTAAAATTGTGCCCTGGGAAAATTCGACTCCCGNCGTGAGGCATAATGAAGAAAGGAACCGTCCGATATGGCAAAAGAATACAAGATGAGTCAGGCTCGTNACGACGAGCTGCAGGAGGAACTGAACTACCTCNNGACCACCCGGTCCGACGAGGTGGCGGAGCANATCAAGGTNGCCCGGGGCTTCGGCGACCTCAGCGAAAACAGCGAATATGACGAGGCCAAAAACGAACAGGGCAAGCTCTATTCCCACATTGCCGAGGTGGAGGAAATTCTCCAGCACGCCGTCATTGTGGACGAGAGCAGCAACACCGATGTGGTGGCCATCGGCTGCAAGGTAACGGTGGAGGGACCCGACGGCAAGCCCATGCCCACGCCGTATACCATTGTGGGCTCCCAAGAATCCGACCCCATGCACGGCATTATCTCCGAGGAGTCCCCCTTTGGAAAAGCCCTTATCGGCAAGAAGGAAGGGGAGACCGCCGTGGTGGAGGCCCCCCGGGGGAATATCCAGTATAAGGTTTTGAAGATCGNGCGCTGAGCATCGTCAGGGAAGGAGAAAAGCATGGCAGAACAAATGAAAAAGCCCGAGATGGACATGGGCGAGCAGACCAGGGTCCGCCGGGAGAAGCTGGCGGAGCTCCAGGCGGCGGGGGAGGACCCCTTCCAGCTGACCCGCTTTGACTGGGACGCCACGTCCCGGCAGATCAAGGAGAACTTCGACGCCATGGAGGGCAAGCCCGTCAAGGTAGCGGGCCGCCTCATGAGCAAGCGGGGCATGGGGAAAGTGAGCTTCTGCGATTTGCAGGACAAGGACGGCCGCATTCAGCTCTATGCCCGCCAGGACGAAATGGACGAGGCGGTCTATAAGAAATTCAAGAAATTCGATATCGGCGATATTGTCGGCGTGGACGGCGAGGTCTTCCGCACCCAGCGGGGGGAGATGAGCGTCCGGGCAAAGAACATCACCCTGCTCTCCAAGTCCCTGCTGCCTCTGCCGGAGAAGTTCCACGGCCTCCAGGACAAGGAGCTCNGCTACCGCCAGCGCTATGTGGATCTGATGGTGAACCCGGATGTGAAGAGCAACTTCCTGGTCCGGTCGAAGTTCATCAAGCATGTGCGGGACTTTATGGACGGCCGGGGATATATCGAGGTCGAAACGCCTGTGCTGAACACCATTTCCGGCGGTGCTACCGCCCGGCCTTTTATAACCCATCACAACACCCTGGACATCGACATGTATATGCGTATTGCCACCGAGTTGCCTTTAAAGCGGCTGATCGTGGGCGGTATGGACCGGGTATATGAGATCGGCCGCATCTTTCGCAACGAGGGCATGGACCCTAAGCATAACCCAGAGTTCACCACCATTGAGCTGTATCAGGCCTACGCGGATTTTAATGATATGATGGACCTTTTTGAGGACCTGCTGTCATCCGCTGCCCAGAAGCTGCTGGGGACTTATCAGGTACAGTGGCAGGGTGAGGATATTGATTTGACTCCTGGCTGGCCTCGTATGCCCATGCATGAGGCGGTGAAGCAGTATTGCGGCATCGACTTTATGACAATCGGCTCGGATGAGGAGGCGGTCGCCGCCGCCAAATCCATCGGCGTAGAACTGCCGGAAACAGCGGACAAGACCTGGGGCAATGCTCTGTATGAGTGCTTTGATCAGAAGGTGGAAGAAAAGCTGATTCAGCCTACTTTTATCACGATGCACCCTGTGGATGTCTCGCCGCTGGCAAAGCGGTCTCCCAAGGACCCCCGGCTCACCGAGCGGTTTGAGTTGTTTATCTGCCACAGTGAAATGGGCAATGCCTTCTCCGAGCTCAACGATCCCATTGACCAGCGCCAGCGGTTCCAGAAGCAGGTTGAGATGCGGGCCAAGGGAGACGATGAGGCTGGTATGATGGACGAGGATTTCCTTACGGCTCTGGAATACGGCATGCCTCCTACTGGCGGGTTGGGCATTGGCATTGACCGATGCGTCATGCTGCTGACCGGGGCGGATACCATCCGGGATGTGATCCTGTTTCCCACGATGAAGCCGCTGGACTAAATTCTGACATTAAATATTTGGAGAAACGGCTGTTTCGAAGAAAGGAATGGAGAAAATAACCTGATTTGTTGCAAAGCAAGAAGCGCGTTTTTGAGTTTTACGACAGATTTGCGACAAATGAAAAGGATTTGGTATGGCAGAAGAAGTACCAGCCTCATGGCTGGTACTTCTTACTATATTGCGGTACCACAACAGAGAGTGCGCATCCGCTGGTGATCAGACGGCAGCACCATCCAAGCCTGGCTGCAAAGCCGTCAATTTTGCCGAGGCCATTCCAGTATTATGGAGCCACGGCGTCTAATGTCATTAAGCTAGCCGCGAAGAAAGAAACGGCAGAAGGCAATAGGATTCCGAAGGAAATCCAGAAGGAACTTA
>NZ_CAJMXG010000064.1:0-14265 GCF_905219725.1 Oscillibacter sp. CU971 | reverse complement strand
AGGTGGAGCACGGGGTCACGGAGCTGGTCACCGGGGTGGATCTGGTGCGCCAGCAGCTTCGGATTGCCTCCGGCCTGCCTCTGGATATGGGGCAGGAGGACATAACGATCCGGGGCTGCGCCATGGAGTGCCGGGTCAACGCCGAGGACCCCCACGGGGACTTCCGCCCCTGCCCCGGCAAGGTGGAGTTCCTTCACTTCCCCGGCGGCGCGGGGGTCCGGGTGGATTCCTGCCTCTACAACGGCTGCACCATGTCCCCCTATTACGATTCCCTGGCCGCCAAGGTCCTGGCCCACGGGGCCACCCGGCTGGAGGCCATCCGCAAGCTCCGCCGCTGCCTGGAGGAATTCACCCTGGAGGGCTTCCCCACCAACGCGGAGCTGTCCTATGAGATTTTATTCCACCCCGTTTNCGTCNNGGGCCGGTGCACCACGGGCTTTTTGGACGCGCNCCTGGCGGAGCTGCTGGACTTCAGCCGCCGGGTGGAGGAGAAGGAGGCGGAGGCATGAGCAGCATCTTTGCCAAGCGCCGGGCCCGGCTTTTGGCCATGAAGGCCATCCGGGACAGCTACGTCCCGGGGGACCAGCTGGTGGCCTGCCCCAAGTGCGGCGGAGAGAGTCAGCGGAAGGACGTGGCGGGGAATCTCTCCGTCTGCCCCCTCTGCGGCTATCACTTCCCCATCGGGGCCTATTACCGGCTCAGTACCATTCTGGACCCCGGCAGCTTCCGGGAGCTGAACGAAAAGCTCCCCGCCGCCGATCCCCTGTCCTTCCCCGGCTACCGGGAGAAGCAGCGCCTGGCCCAGCGGAAAACCGGCCTCACGGAGGCCGCCGTCACCGCCACCGGAACCATCGGCGGGCGGAAGTGCGTGGCGGGCGTGCTGGACAGCCGCTTTTTCATGGGCAGTATGAGCGCCGCCGTGGGGGAGAAGATCACCCTGGCCATTGAGTACGCGGCGAAAAACAAGCTGCCCTTGATCCTCTTCTCCGCCAGCGGCGGGGCCCGGATGCAGGAGGGCATTTTGTCTCTGATGCAGATGGCGAAAACCTCCGCCGCCCTGGCCCGGTTTTCGGAGAAGGGGCTGCTTTACATCTCCGTCCTGACGGACCCCACCACCGGCGGCGTCACCGCCAGCTTCGCCTCCCTGGGTGACATCATCCTGGCGGAGCCGGGGGCCTTAATCGGCTTTGCCGGGCCCCGGGTGATTCAGCAGACCATCGGCGAGACGCTGCCGGAGGGCTTCCAGCGGGCGGAATACCAGGAGGAGCACGGCTTTGTGGACGCGGTGGTCCCCCGGGGAGAGCTCCGGGAGACCCTGAGCCGCCTTCTGCGGCTTCACGAGAAAGGAGGCCGCCCATGAGCAGGCTTACCGCCGCGGAGCGGGTTGCCGCGGCCCGGCACCCCCAGCGGCCCAATATTANGGATACCATCGGCGCCCTCTTCACCGATTTTTTCGAGCAGAAGGGGGACCGCCTCTGCCGGNAGGACCCGGCCATTTTAGGGGGAATCGCCCTGTACCACGGGCGGCCCGTCACCGTCATCGGCACCCGGAAGGGGAAAACGGCGGAGGAGAGCATCCGCTGCAACTTCGGCATGCCGGGGCCCGAGGGCTACCGGAAGGCCCTNCGCCTCATGCGGCAGGCGGAGAAGTTCCGCCGCCCGGTGCTCACCTTTATCGACACCTCCGGGGCCTATCCCGGCCTGGAGGCCGAGGCACGGGGACAGGGGGAGGCCATCGCCCGGAATTTGATGGAGATGAGCCGCCTCACGGTGCCGGTCATCGCCGTGATCACCGGCGAGGGCAACAGCGGCGGGGCCCTGGCCCTGGGTGTGGCCGACCGGGTGCTGATGCTGGAGAACGCGGTTTACGCCATTCTCTCCCCGGAGGGCTTCGCCTCCATCCTCTGGAAGGACGCGGCGCGGCACGCGGAGGCCTGTGACCTGATGAAGCTCACCGCCCCGGACCTGCTGGCCCTGGGGATCGTGGACGACGTGGTCCCGGAGCCGGAGGGCGGGGCCCACCTGGCCCCGGAGCTTGTGTTCCAGGAGCTGGACCGCGCCTTAAGCCGCCACCTGGCGGCGCTTTTAAAGGAGAGCGGTGGAAGCCTGGCGGAAAAGCGTTATCAAAAATTCAGGAAAATGGGCGTGCCCCCGAAGGAGGAGTCATGAACGGAATCAAAATTCGGGGGACCGGCCGGGGGGTGCCCGGGAAGCTGGTGAGCAACCGGGACCTGGAGAAGCTTGTGGAGACGAACGACGAGTGGATTTCCAGCCGTACCGGCATCAAAACCCGGCACCACTGCGCCGGGGAGGAGACCTTTTCCGCCATCACCGCCCAGGCGGCCCGCCGGGCCCTGGCGGACGCGGGAGTCTCGCCGGAGGAAATCGGGGCCTGCATCGTGGCCACGGTGACCCCGGAGACCATGGTCCCCTCCGCCGCCTGTACGCTCCAGCGGGAGCTGGGGCTTCCGGAGGATATTCTTTGCTTCGATTTGGGGGCGGCTTGCAGCGGCTTTTTGTTCGCCCTCCATACCATGGAGTGTTTGCTGAACGCCTCCCCCCGGAAATTCGGACTGGTGGTGGGGGCGGAAAACCTGAGCCGCTGCATCGACTGGTCTGACCGGGGGACGTGCATCCTCTTCGGGGACGGAGCCGGGGCCGCCGTAGTGGAGTGCCGGGAGGGCTGGCCCTCCATCTCCTCCATCATGGGCTGTCACGGCAGCGGCGAGCTGCTCCGCCTCCCAGGCCCGGGGGCGGGGGAGCCCGGCCTCATCTCCATGGAGGGCACCCGGGTCTTCAAGTTCGCCGTGGAGGCGGTGCCCTGGTGCGTGGACCAGGTGCTGAAAAAGACGGGACGGACCGTGNAGGATGTGGACTTCTTCGTCTTCCACCAGGCCAACGCCCGGATCATCGACCTGGTGGTGCGGAAATACCGCATTCCGCCGGAGAAGTATTATNANAACATCGCCGNATACGGCAACACCTCCGCCGCCAGCATTCCCCTGGTCCTCAGCGAGCTCCGGGAGCAGGGAAAAATCGGCCCCGGCAGCCGGATTCTGGCCGTGGGCTTCGGCGGCGGCCTGACCTGGGGAGGATGCCTGATTGAGTTCGCGTGAGGGGAGAGACATACTGTGAAAAAATTAAACGAAATCCTGGGGACCGAGTTCCCCATTATCCAGGGCGGCATGGCCAACGTGGCCACCGGCGAGTTCGCCGCCGCCTGCTCCAACGCCGGGGCCCTGGGCATGATTGCCACCGGGGCCTGGGATGCGGACCGGGTGCGGAGCGAGATCCGCCGGGCTCGGGAGTTGACCGATAAGCCCTTTGGCGTGAACCTGATGCTGATGAACCCCTGCGCCGCCGGCATCGCCCAGGTGATTCTGGACGAGGGCGTGCAGGTTGTCACCACCGGCGCGGGAAACCCCGGCCAGTTCATCCCCGCCTGGAAGGAAGCCGGAATCAAGGTTATCCCCGTGGTGGCGGCGGCGGTGCTGGCAAAGCGGCTCAGCCGTTACGGCGTGGACGCCTTCGTGGCCGAGGGCATGGAGTCCGGGGGCCATGTGGGGGAGATGACCACCATGGCCCTGGTGCCCCNGGTCATCGNCGCGGTGGACGTGCCCGTCATCGCCGCCGGCGGCATCGCCGACGGGCGGCAGATGGCGGCGGCCCTGGCCCTGGGGGCCGCTGGCGTCCAGGTGGGCACCTGCCTGCTGGCAAGCCCGGAGTGCCCCATTCATGAAAACTACAAGCAGGCGGTCCTGAAGGCCAAGGACAGCGACACCACCGTCACGGGCCGCTCCATCGGCGGGCCGGTGCGGGTGCTGAAAAACAAGATGGCCCGGGAGTACCTGGCCCTGGAAAAGCGGAACGCCACGCTGGAAGAGCTGGAAACCGTTACCATCGGCGGCCTCCGCCGGGCGGTGCTGGAGGGCGACGTGGACCGCGGCAGCGTCATGATGGGCCAGGTGGCCGGAATGGTCCACGAAATCCGGCCCCTGCGGCAGATTTTTGAGGAGCTGTACAACGGCGGAAAGGCCGTTCTGGAACAGGTGCACCAGGAATGGCGGTGACGATCCGGGGGAAGGCCCTGGAGCTCCCCATTGTCCAGGGGGGCATGGGCATCGGCGTCAGCCTGGAGCGGCTGGCGGGAGCCGTGGCCGCGCTNGGGGGCATGGGCACCCTGTCCGCCGCCTTCTGCGGCTTCCGGGAAGTGGATTTTTCGACGAATCCCCGGGAGGCCAACCTCCGGGCCCTGGCCCGGCAGATTGGCAGGGCAAAGGAGATTGCCAAGGGCGCGGGATTGGTGGCGGTGAACGTCATGGTAGCCGCCGCCCAGTACGCCGACAGCGTGCGCGCCGCCCTCCGGGCGGGGGTGGACGCGGTGGTCTGCGGCGCGGGCCTTCCCAAGGATCTGCCGGGCCTGGCGGCGGAGGTGGGAAACGAGGACGCGGCCCTGGCCCCGGTGGTCAGCGGGGGCCGGTCCGCCGCCTTGATCTGCAAGCTGTGGGACCGGCGCTATGGCCGGGTTCCGGACTTTGTGGTTGTGGAGGGCCCCCTGGCCGGGGGACACCTGGGCTTTTCCCCCGAGGAGGCCCGGGAGGCCCAGGCGGGACGGCCCCGCCCCCTGTCCGCCCTGCTGGCGGAGGTGCTGGAAGCCCTGGCCCCCTTCCGGGAGAAGTACGGGCGGGATATCCCGGTCTTTGTGGCCGGGGGCGTGAAGAGCGGGGCGGAGCTGCGCCGCTACATGGACCAGGGCGCGGCGGGAGTCCAGTTTGCCACCCGCTTCATCGCCACGGAGGAGTGCGACGCCAGCTCCGGTTATAAACAGGCTCTGCTGGACGCGGAGGCGGAGGACGTCACCATTGTCCAGAGCCCCGTGGGCATGCCGGGCCGGGCCCTGAGAAGCCCGCTGATCCGGCGGGTGGAGGCGGGAACGCAGCCGAAAATCACCCGCTGCGACCGCTGCCTTGCCGCCTGTGACTGCAAGACCGCCCCCTACTGCATTTCCAAGGCGCTGATTGCCGCCGTGGAGGGGGACTGGGAAAACGGCCTCTTCTTCTGCGGGGCCAACGCCGGGGAGGTCAACACGCTTTCCACGGTCAAAGAGCAGATGGACCAGATTTTAAACGAATGGAGGACCGCGCCATGAAGCTCGGTTTCTTATACGCCGGACAGGGCAGCCAGCACCCCGGCATGGGGGCGGATTTGTACAANGCCTATCCCNCCNTCCGGCAGGTGCTGGACGCCGCCCAGGCGGAGNTGGATTTTGACCTGAGGAGGACCTCGTTTGAGGACCCGGAGGGCGTACTGAACCAGACCCGCTATACCCAGCCCTGCATGGTGGCCTTCGCCGCCGGGCTGACGGCGGTGCTGCGGNAAAAGGGGATCGTCCCCGCCGTGGCGGCGGGCCTCTCTTTGGGGGAGTACTCCGCCCTTCACGCCGCCGGAGTGTTTGATGCAAAGACGGCGGTCCGCCTGGCGGCCTTCCGGGGGAAGGCCATGGAGGAGGCCGCAAAAGGCCAAGACAGCGCCATGACGGCCGTCCTGGGCCTGGACCGGGAGCCGCTGCAAAGGGCCTGTGAGGCGGCGGCGGACCTGGGGACCGTGGTCATTGCCAACTACAACTGCCCCGGCCAGCTGGTCATTGGCGGGGACAAGGCGGCGGTGNAGAAGGCCGCGTCCCTGGCGAAGGAACAGGGCGCGAAGCGCTGTCTCCCCCTGAAGGTCAGCGGCCCCTTCCATACGCCTTTGATGAAGCCCGCCGGGGAGGCGCTGGAGAGGTATTTCCAGAACGNGCCCTTTGAAGCGCCCGGAATTCCCGTCCTCTACAACTGCCTGGGCCGGGAGAAGGGGGCGGAGGATTCCATTCCCGCCCTGCTGGTCCGTCAGGTCCAGAGCAGCGTCTTTATGGAAGACACCATCCGCCGCATGGCGGAGCTGGGCCTGGACGCCCTGGTGGAAATCGGGCCGGGGAAGGCCCTCAGCGGCTTTGTGAAGAAAACCGTTCCCGGCCTCCCGGTTTACGCCGTGGAGAGCCCGGCGGACGTGGAGGCCCTGGAAGGGCTGGTAAAGGAGAACGGATGATGAAGTTCGAGGGAAAGACCGCCGTCGTCACCGGCGGAAGCCGGGGCATCGGCCGGGCCGTCTGCCTGGAGCTGGCGGCGGGAGGGGCCAATGTGGTCCTCTGCTACGCCGGGAACGAGGCGGCGGCCCAGGAGACCGTCCAAGCCGTGGAGGCCCTGGGGGCCAAGGCCCTGGCGGTCCGGTGCGACGTGTCCGACGCCGCCCAGGTGGACGCGCTGGTAAAGTCCGCGGTTGAGGCGTTTGGAAGAATCGACATTCTGGTGAACAACGCCGGGGTTACCCGGGACAATCTGATTATGCGCATGGGCGAGGAGGACTTCGACGCGGTTATCGCCGCCAATTTGAAGGGGGCCTTCCTCTGCATGAAGGCCGTTTCCAGGCTGATGCTGAAACAGCGCTATGGCCGCATCGTGAATTTGAGCTCCGTGGTGGCCCTCCGGGGCAACGCCGGGCAGGTGAACTACGCCGCCAGCAAGGCGGGGATCGTCGGCATGACGAAGTCCCTGGCCAAGGAGCTGGCTTCCCGGGGGGTGACGGTCAACGCCGTGGCCCCGGGCTTCATCGAGACGGACATGACCGCGGCCCTGTCCGAGTCCGCCCGTTCCGCCGCCCAGGGGAGCATCCCCATGGGCCGCCTGGGCGCGCCGGAGGACGTGGCCCGGGCCGTCGGGTTCCTGGCCGGCGATAACGCCGCCTACATCACCGGCCAGGTGCTGGCCGTGGATGGCGGCATGTCAATGTAATGGGAGGTTTGACTATGGAACGACGAAGAGTCGTGATTACCGGCCTGGGGGCCGTCACGCCCCTGGGCCTCACCGTGCCGGAGAGCTGGCGGGCCGTCCGNGAGGGCGTTTGCGGCGTGGGGCCCATCACCGCCTATGATCCCGCCGGGATGAAGGTGCAGCTTGCCGCCGAGGTCAAGGGCTTCGACCCCGGCGCCCTCTTCGGAAAGCCCGAGGCCAAGCGGATGGGCCGCTTTACCCAGTTCGCCCTGGCCGCCGCCCGGGAGGCTTTGGCGGACAGCGGCTTCCGGGTGGAAAACGCCGACGCGAAACGCTGCGGCGTCTCTGTCTCCAGCGGTATCGGCGGCATCGCCATCACGGAGGAGGAGCATGACCGGGGCCTGGCCAAGGGCTGGGACCGGGTGTCCCCCTTCTTCATCCCCACCGGCATCTGCAACATGGCCGCCGGGCGGGTGGCCATCGACGCGGGCTTCCGGGGGATGTGCACCTGCCCCGTCACCGCCTGCGCGGGAGGGACCAACGCCGTGGGCGACGCCTTCCGCTATATCCGGGACGGCTATGCCGNGGCAATGCTCTGCGGCGGCAGCGAGGCGGCTTTGACGCCCCTGGCCGTGGGGGGCTTTACCTCCATGAAGGCCCTGTCCCAGTCAACGGACCCCAGCCGGGCCTCCATCCCCTTTGACGCGGAGCGCAGCGGCTTCGTCATGGGAGAGGGCGCGGGCGTGCTTTTGCTGGAGGAGCTGGACCACGCCTTGGCCCGGGGGGCGAAAATCTACGCGGAAATCGCCGGGTATGGGGCCACCTGCGACGCCTATCACATGACCGCCCCCCGGCCCGACGGCAGCGGCGGCGCGGAGGCCATGGCCCTGGCCCTGGCCGACGGCGGCGTGAGGCAGGAGGAAGTGGACTACATCAACGCCCACGGGACCTCCACCCACTTAAACGACGCGGGGGAGACCGCCGCCATCAAAACGGTGTTCGGGGACCGCGCCCGCAAGCTGGCGGTCAGCTCCACCAAGTCCATGACCGGCCATATGCTGGGGGCGGCGGGGGCCGTGGAGGCCATCTTCACCGCCCTGGCGCTGAAGGACGGATTTCTCCCGGCCACGATTAACTACCAGGTTCCGGACCCGGCATGTGATTTGGACGTTGTGCCCAATCAGGGCCGGGAGGCGGATATCCGCTGCGCCCTGTCCAACTCCCTGGGCTTCGGCGGGCACAACGGCTGCCTGTTATTTAAAAAGTGGGAGGCGTGAGCGATGGCCATGCAGTATGATTCCAACCAGATTGCCGCGATCCTGCCCCACCGCTACCCCTTTGCGCTGGTGGATAAAATTGTGGACGGCGAGCCGGGCCAGTGGGCCAAGGGCGTAAAGTGCGTCACGGTCAACGAGCCCTTCTTCCAGGGCCACTTTCCTCAAAAGCATGTGATGCCCGGCGTGCTCCTCATCGAGGCCCTGGCCCAGGTGGGGGGCGTGGCGGTGCTGGCCCTGCCGGAGAACCGGGGGAAGCTGGCCTTCCTGGGCCGGGTGAAGGACGCCCGGTTCAAGCGCCAGGTGGTCCCCGGGGACGTGGTGGAGCTGGAGTGCCGCCTGACCCGGCAGAAGGGCCCCATTGGCGTGGGGGAGTGCACCGCCAGGGTGGACGGCGAGACGGCCGTGACGGCGGAGTTGACCTTTGCTATCGGGTAAAAAAGCGTCCGTTGCGTTTTTCCGGCGGCCCGGTTATAATAGGGGAGGAAAAACTGCCGCGGAAGGAGGAAGGGCCATGCTGGAGCAGGCGTTCAACAGCGTGTATTNGAAATTCAAGCTGCACTTTTATCAGGAGATTTTCCGGCGCTTTCAGGACCGGGAGGCCAGCCTGACCACCGTGGAGACCTTTTGCATGGAGTCCATCCAGGCCTTGGGCCGTCCCACCGTGAATGAGTTTGCCGGTTNTATGCGCATCTCCCCGCCCAACGCGGCCTATAAGGTCAACAGCCTGGTGAAAAAGGGGTACGTCCGCAAGNNCCAGTCCGCCAGCGANCGGNGGGAGTATCACCTGGAGGTCACCCAGAAGTACCTGGATTACTACAATGTGTCCCGGAACTATATCGAGATGGTGATGGACCGGGNGGCCGCCCGCTTCACCTCGGAAGAATGCGNNAAGCTGGAGGAGATGCTCCGGATCGTCGACCGGGAGTTAATGCCGGAGGTGGGCCTCCCGCCGGAGCGGGAGGAGAACGCGTGAAAACAGGCGGCAGGTCAAAGACCTGCCGCCTGTTTTGGGAAAAGAGGAGCTTACTTGCGGTTTTCCTTCTGGTTCTGGCGCTGCTCCTTCTGGTTGTTCTGCTGATTCTGCTCGCGCTCGTTCTGGTTGTTCCGGTTCTCCATTGAGAACACCTCCTTTCGCCTCCGAAGGGCGTCTTGAAATCGCCTGGCCGCTCCGGCGGGACGCCGATTTGAAGGCACCCTCCAGTGAGTTCAGAGGTTATTCTTGCCGCCGGATTTGAAAAATATTCAAAAAGGAGAAAAATCTTTGTTGACAAACCGGCGGGGGGCTGATATACTGATTTGGCAAAACAAAGAAGGCTGACTGCATCCGCCTCACCTCCAGCGCATCGCGAAGAGGTCAAGAACGATTTTTCCGAGCTGCCGTCCCCGGCGGTTCGTTGTCGCGCGGATGCCTTGCGGTGTCCGCGTTTTGTGATTTTTAGGATGGAGGTGCTTTGACCATTAGTAAGCAAGTGCATGAACTGAACGAGAGTATCGGCGACAAGGAGATCCGTCTGATCGGCTCCGCGGGCGAGCAGCTTGGCATTATGGCCCCCATGCAGGCCCTGCGCATCGCCGAGGAACAGAATCTGGACTTGGTCAAGATTTCGCCCCAGGCCAAACCCCCGGTCTGCAAGCTGATGAACTATGGGAAGTTCCGCTTTGAGCAGAGCAAGCGGGAGAAAGAGGNCCGGAAGAACCAGCATGTGGTGGAGATCAAGGAGATTCGGATGTCTCCGGGCATTGACATCGGGGATTTCAACACGAAGCTCCGGAATGCCCAGAAGTTCATTGCCGACGGCAACCGGGTCAAGGTCTCTGTCCGTTTCCGCGGCCGCGAGATGGCGCACACCGATATCGGACGGGACCTGCTGACCCGCTTTGCCGAGCAGTGCGTTGAGATTGCCAATTTGGACCGGCCCGCGAAGCTGGAGGGGCGGATGATGTCCATCTTCCTCTCCCCCAAGGCCGGCAAGTAAACACTTTGTAAGTTCAAAAACACGGAAGGAGTCAATCGTCATGCCGAAACTGAAGACCCACAGCGGCGCAAAAAAGAGATTCAACCTCACCAAGACCNGNAAGGTCAAACGCGCCAAAGCCTTTAAAAGCCACATTCTGACCAAAAAGGACACCAAGCGGACCCGCCGCCTCCGCAGCGGCGGCTATGCCGANGCCACCAACGTGGACGCCATCCGCAAGATGATCCCCTACAAGTAAGAAAAGGAGGCTTTTGAAACATGGCTAGAGTCAAAGGCGCGATGATGACGCGCAAGAGAAGAAATAANATCATGAAGCTGGCGAAGGGCTACTGGGGCTCCAAGTCCAAGCACTTCCGGGTGGCCAATCAGGCCGTCATGAAGTCCCTGAGCTACGCCTACACCGGCNGCAAGCTGAAGAAGCGTGATTTCCGCTCCCTGTGGATCACCCGTATCTCCGCCGCCTGCAAGCTCAACGGGATGAACTACTCCACCTTTATGCACGGCCTGAAAACCGCCGGTGTGGAGATCAACCGGAAGATGCTGGCCGAGCTGGCCGTCAGCGACGCCGCCGCCTTCACCCAGCTCACTGAGATCGCCAAGAAGGCGTAACCGGATTTTTGAGAGACAATAAAAGGACTTCGGAAGGGATTCCGAAGTCCTTTTTTGCGCAGGTGATTCCGGCGGCGCGGCATTTTTAAGTCCCGGCCCGGCAGAAGTAGGGCCCGCAGGCCTCCTCATGGGTGTGGACATAGNTCCAGGTGAAATCCTTGTCCACCAGGTAGACGTCGTNGAGGTCCNNAAAAANNTNCGCCGCCAANGGCAGCTCCTCCGGCTTCACGTAGGGAAGGCCGTTCCACTTTCCCTCATAAAAGAGATAGGCCTTCCCGGCGGGCAGGGCCGCCAGGGCGTCCCGGGCGCCGCCGCCCTCCAGACAGGGAACCAGCTTCCAGGAGAAGATGTGCCAGAGGTAATTTCCCTCCGCCAGCACATACTTTCCCAGGTCCGCTTCCGAAACGTCCCCGGCGAAGGCGTCCAGCCACTGGTTTTTCACCGCCCGGAAGGTGGTGGGGAAGGGTGCGTCCCACTCCGTCATGGTGCCCACACAGCGGTTGATAGGCTGGCCCAGTCCATAAAACTTGGCCTCATAGTCCGTCATGACCCCCACGGGGCCGTTCTCATGGAGGTTCCGGGTGACCTCCGACAGAGCAAAGCCGAACTGGGGAAGCTCCTCCACGGAGAACTCGAAGAGGGGCTGGTTGTCCGTTTTGAAATGAATCTGCCCGCCCATTTTCAGCACCTGGCGGTAGAGCTTCAAAAAGTTCCCGTGGGTCAGCCGCCGCTTGGCGTGGCGGCCNCTGNGCCAGGGNTCGCAGAAATTGATGTAGATGCGGTCCACCTCGCCGGGTGCGAAGAAATAGGGGAGCTGGTCCGCGTTNGCGCTGATAAACCAGACGTTGGAAAGGCCCGCGCTGACGCAGCGCTCCATGGCCACCACCATNGCGTCGGGCACCATCTCCACNGCCAGGNACAGCACGTCCGGCTGGGCGGCGGCGGTGCCGGCGGTGAAGCGGCCCTTGCCGCAGCCCAGCTCCAGGTGGACCTCCCGGGCCTGGGGCATCAGATCCCGCCAATGGCCGGGGCGGTCGTAGGGGTCCCGGATGAGCCGGTCCGCGCAGCGCTCCATCCGGGNAATCAGGTTTTTCTTTTTCCGCATTCGCATAGGGCGGCGTCCTCCTGAGTTGATGAGCCGGGGCTTAGGCCTTGTTTGAAAATTGGCGGAATGCCGGATTGGGGCAGATTTTTTTGCCAGGCAAGGCGATTTGACGCGGGAAGCCTGACGGATTTCAAGTCAAATCAACGCAGTCCTGGCGGAAAAAGATGCCCATAGACGGCGTTTTGCCATGTTTCAAACAAGGCCTAAACAGCGCCCTCGGCTTTTAAAATGCCATGCACTTTGGCTTCGTCTTTGCGGTAATAGTGGGCGGACTTGACCAGCAGCGTCAAACGCCCTCGAGGCATTCCCGTCTTTTCGGAAACGGTTTGCAGGATAGTCTCAAGCATCACAAGATTGATGTAGGCCTTGCANCCGAAATCCAAGGCGCGGCCGTAAACCGTGAGATTGAGGTTTCCTGACTCCTCCTGAAAGTCCAGCAGGCTGACGCAGGGGATGCAGCCCTCGTCGGTCAAAGGCTCGAAGGTGGTAATNGTGGCGGACCGCGTGTGGGGATTTTCGTTCAGGCGGTGGATTACCCATTGCAGCTGGTCCTTTTGGTCCATGTAGGAGAATAGGCGAGAGGCATAGGAAGTTTCATTGTGGAGCTCCTTGACGTGCTCCTGAACCGTGAAATTTCGGACCATCCAGTCGTATTCCTCTTGGACCTTGTGCCGCTCTATGATGGCGTCTGGGAGAGCCGCGTCTGAGACGGCAAAGGCTAATCCAAAGACCTCTTTTGCGTTGGCATGCTCTCCGGCGTTGTCCGTATAGGCCGCAGCGGCTCCCTGCTGGTAAATGGTGCGCAGTACCGCGATCCAGGCTTCGCCAAGACTCGAAAACAAACCTAAATCGTGCATGTATGTGATTTTCTTATTTTTTTAATTCATTCCCACTCGTTGCTGGGTATCATATTCTAACGGATTTTGCTTTAGAAATATGATGCCCTGTTCTTTTGATTATTTGATATATCCATATTATCCAGCCTATACGATGGGCTGTTATCAAATTGTTATCAACGATGATAACGGGAGGCAGAGCATATTGCTTTTTCTCTGGCGGTTTACGACTTTAATAATAGCACAAAAGGCGGGNAAATGCAACTACATTCCCCCGCTTTTCCCAGGGTGTTCATCAATAGCCCCCATGATAAACTGGAAGCTGTCAAATTATCCCTTATACTCATTCCGGATTTTTGTAGATATGTAATAGTCTGGCGATGCAATGATTGTTCCGTCTTTCAATATAATCATCATACTGTTCATATCTTTATCTATATCAATCTTTTGGACATCCAGGCGGGAAAAATTACCCGCATAATAGAATGATATATTTTGATAGTCATTGCCCTGCCAATCAATTTTTACTTCTACCCCATCTCTGCATGACGGTTCATAATACTCAATGGCAAAAGTTCCAACAAAACTGGTAGAAAATAATGTTTTCCTAAGATTACCTGCAATTTTAATGGAAGATGTTATATTGGACCAATCATCGTCTTCATATACATCTACGCTTATAGTCTTATCAATCGTTTTGTTAATTCCATATGTGCCTAACCATACGGCCATAAAAAGAAGTACACCAATAACAGCGATAAAAGGCCATTTTACTTTGATGCTTTTCAAATGGGACACCTCCAATGACATTTAATAAAATTACAGTTTATCATTCTCATTATAACAGTAAAATCACCCGCTGACAAGTACAAAACGGGAGGGCATCCCGTTGGAGCGCCCTCCCGCTGTCCGTTACCTCGCCCCCCGGCTAAACCTCCGCTTTGCTTTCTTCTGCTCCTGCTCTTGTGCCTCCAGGCGCTTTGCGTCCTCCACGGCCCGCTCTACTTCCTTCGGGCCGAAAGCCCGCTTCACCCGCTCAAAGTCGGCAACCGTCCCCCGCAGGGACTTGTTCTCCATCTTCACCTCCTGCAAGCGGTCAGACAACCGCTCGTTGCCCTCTCTCGCCCGTCCATAGTCCNCCTGCAACCGCTCATACTTCCTTTTCAACTCGACATAGGCCCGATACAAAGAGCGCAGCACCTTGACGATCTGCGCCAACAGGGGCTTGGCTTTCTTCTCCCGGTAGGACTTGGCACTTTCCAGCAGCCCCGGCTCCGGCAATATCCGCTCCGGGTCGTTGGAGAACTGCGCCGCCAACTGCTCCATGTTCCTCATAGCCGGGGCCAGTTCCTTTAGCCGCTGTTCCTGCCGCTCCACCTGACTTTGCTTCTTGGCCTTGACTGCCTCCAGCTCGGCAATCTCCTTGGCCCGCTGTTCTTTCTTGTAGTCCATCACAGACAGGTGCTTGTCGTGGGTGCCCTTGTTCTCCCACTCTATCCCGTGGCGCTCCATCACAGCGGCAAGCTGTTCCTTTTCAGAGCGTACCCACTGGCTCCACTCCGTATCGCCCCTGGTGCCGCCTTTGAAGCCCTGGGCCGCTAACGCCTGTTTGAGTGATACCCTTGTGTCCAGGCCCCGCTTGCTCCCGGTGGTGAA
>NZ_CAJMXG010000063.1:0-14273 GCF_905219725.1 Oscillibacter sp. CU971 | reverse complement strand
CGNATAGCTGCGTCGCTCATTTTTCTGTATCATTCCCTCATTATACTACTTTTCCCTCTATTGGTACAGCTTCTAAGTTTAAGGTCAAAAAACTATAGCAATCCGGCCGAAACAGATTGAATAAACTCGGAACAAGTGATATAATTCGTGGAGCGGATTAGTTCTTTATTGATCTTCTATCGCATGTCCGCCTTATTTCTCATTTTTTTGGGGGAACCTCCATGTTTGCCTGTTCGGTCACGTTGACCGCCAATGCCGGCGTAATCCTGGAGTGGAGGCATCATATCATTTGGGTAGACGCGCTTCATTCCGGCCAGGTCCTCGGTTTTTCCGGGGTTTCCCCTGTTCTTTGGGATCAAATGCGAACGACTCTCTCCCCACCGGAGCTGCTTTGCTTCACACACTGCCACGCTGACCATTATTCTCCTCATTTAGTCTCAGAAGCCCTCTCGCTCTGGCCCAACGCAAAGATCGCGCTGCCCCGGCGGGATTTTGACGATCAATTCCTCATCACCGGAGAGGAGACCCGCCTCTCCGGCGGCGGCATGACCCTGCGGTTCCCCCGGCTTCCCCATGACGGGCCGGAATATCGGAACGTGCCGCATTATGGGTTGCTGCTCTCCGACGGCGTGTCTAACATCCTGATCGCCGGAGACTGTGAACCAGCCAGCCCCTCTCTGCTCGACCGCCTGGAGGGGCGCTCCATTGATTTGGCCATCCTCAATTTCCCGTGGGTCACCCTGCGCAAGGGCCGCCGCTGTTTGGAGGACGTCCTGCGTCCCCGGCATCTTCTGCTGTGCCACCTCCCCTTTGCGGAAGACGACGTAAACGGCTACTTGGATGCCGCGTCCCGGGCCGCCGAGGCTGTGAACTTACCGGACGTCCGGCTTTTGACCCGGCCCCTCCAGCGGGAAGAAATATAAACGTATGATAAAGGCCGCGTGTGATTGACACACGCGGCTTACGTTACCCCTATTCCCGTCCGTAAAACAAGGTTTCCAGAATCTCCTCCTCCGTGATGCCTCCGAAACAGTCCCGGAGCGGATACCGCTCCAGCACCCCGGCCACGTCCTTCCGGCGGAAGGGGACGCCCTTCAGCGCCTCCTCCAGCGAGTCCAGGGAGCAACGGGAGAGAAAATCACCCAAAAAGGCAATCCCGGCAATCCGCCCTTCCTTTACGGAGGCTCGGACCTCTAGGCTCCCGCCGTCCCACCGCCGCCGGTCCACCATGTCATAGGCCGGAGACCGCCCAAAATTCCACTCCCAGGTGTCGTACTTCTCCCGTTTTAGGACCTCCACGCCCTCCAGCTCCTCCGCCGTCAGCGTGCCATCAACAAAGCCCGCCCCGGCCAGGGTTGTCTTCAAATACTCCCAGAAGGCGGTCAGGTCCATATCCACAGGGAGGAACTCCCGGATGTTCCCTACCCGGCTCCTGACGGACTTGGCGCTCTTGGAGCGAAACTTCTCCGGGTCCGCCCGCAGCGCCCCGGCCACCATGCCGGGGTCCGCGTCGAACAGCAGCGTCCCGTGGTGGAGAATGCGCCCGTCCAGCAGCCGCTGGGCCGTGCCGGANACCTTCCGCCCCTCCACCAGGATGTCGTTCCGCCCGGAGGCCTCCGCCCGGAGGCCCAGTCCCCGCAGGGCGTTTACTATAGGCCGGGTGAAGCGCTCCTTAGTCAGTTTCTCCGCCTCTCCGGCGTCGGTGATGAAGGANTAGTTCAAATTCCCCAGGTCGTGGTACACCGCGCCGCCGCCGGTGGTCCGCCGGACCACCCGGATGCCGTGGGCCTCCACAAAGGCCCGGTCGATCTCCTCCTCCGCGTTCTGGTTTTGGCCGATGACGATGGTGTTGTCGTTCTGCCAGAGCAGGAGATAGTCCCCGGTCCTCCGATGGTTCAGCACATATTCCTCAAAGGCCAGGTTGTAAAAGGGGTTCTGAGATCCCGTCTCCAAATAGGTCACCTGCATGTCCTTGCGTTCCTCTCTTTCTCAGGGCTGCACGCCCCGGATAAAGCCGTCCATCAAGCCGGTCAAGTGCTCCTCAATGGTTTGAGTCGCCGCCTTGACGTCCCGGGCGGCAATCTCCTCCACCAACCGCTGGTGCCCCCGCTGGAGCTGCTTCAGGCTCTCCGCATCCGTCAGGGCGGAGACGCTGAACCAGTTGCGCATGTTGCACTGCTCCCACAGTCTCAGCAGCACTTGATTTCCCGTAGAGTCGATGATAGCCCGGTGAAAATCCGCGTCCCGCTCCGTAAAGTGCCGCAGGTCTCCCNGTCCGGCACAGTCGTCCATCTCTCTCAATATCTCCTGAAGACGGTCCGTCAGCTCTTCCAGCGCCTCATCCGAAAGCTGGCTGATTGCGTCCCGGATACTCTTGGNCTCCAGGCAGATGCGAACACTGTAGTTATCCCGGATATCCTTTTCTGTCAGAGTTCGGACCCGTGATCCCTTGAATGGCACCGTCTCAACCAAACCCTGAGCCTCCAAGTCACGGATGGCCTCCCGGACCGGGCCCTGGGAGACGCCCAGCTCCCTGGCCCAGAAGGTCTCGATGATCTTGTCCCCAGGCNGCAGCTCCCCGGCGAAGATCGCGTCCCGGATGGCGCCGCGGATTTCCTCCCGAAACACCTTGCGTTGTGTCAGACCGTGATTGATAGCGTCGTTTCCCATTGCGCCGTCTCCTTCTCATAGAAAAGCCCTGGAAATTTTCTATCATTATACGGCCTGCCGGTTTTAATGTCAATCTTTCCTTACCGGCCCCGTTTNCGCCGGGAAACAGAGGGCCGCAGCGCATCGGCGCTGCGGCCTTTCGTTGTTATTTCGCAAAGAGCAGGTTGGGCAGGAAGGTGGAGGTGCCCTCGAAGAAGATCAGAAGCAGTAGGCAGACGCACACCAGGCCCAGATAGGCGGGCAGATAGCGCAGCGTGTCCTTCAGCTTCACCTTCGCCACANCCATGGTGATGAACAGCACGCCGCCCACGGGAGGCGTCACGCCGGCGTACACCAGGGTGATGACCATGACCACCGCGAACTGGATGGGATGGATGCCGTACTGGGCGGCCACGGGCATCAGGATGGGAGCCACGATGATGGTGGCCGACAGGGTCTCGATGAACATGCCCACAAAGAGCAGGAAAATCACCAGCAGGATCATGATGACATACTTGCTAGAGGTCAGGGAGACCAGNAAGTTCACGATGATGGTGGGGAGCTTCNCATAGGCCACCAGCCAACTCAACACGTTGGCCGCCGCCACGATGAGCAGCGCCATGGAGGAGGAGGCCGCTGCGTTGAGGAAGATGGCGGGAAGGTCCTTCACGCCGAACTCCCGGAACACGAACATGCCCACAATCAGGGCGTACAGCACCGCGATGGCCCCGGCCTCGGTGGCGGTGAAGAAGCCGCCCACGATGCCNCCGNTGATGATCAGCGGCATGATGATGGCTAGGCCCGCCTGCTTGGTGGCGGTCCAGATCTCCTTCAGGGTGGCCCGACGCTCGCCCTTGATGCCCAGCTTTTTGGCATAGAAGTAGGTAACGATCATGGTGCCCAGGCCGATGATCAGTCCGGGGATGACGCCCGCCATGAAGCACTCGCCGATAGACAGGTTCGTCAGGGAGCAGTAGATGATCATGGTCAGGCTGGGGGGGATGATGGGCCCCAGGGACCCGGCGGTGGCCTGAATCACCGCCGCCAGACCGGCGGGATAGCCCCGCTCCTTCATGGGCGGAATCAGAATCGCGCCCACGGCCGCCGTGTCCGCGGCGGCGGAGCCGGAGATACCAGCGAAGATGATGCTGGTCAGGATGTCCACCATGCCCAGGCCACCGGTGATGTGACCCACCAGGGAGTGGGCGAAGTTCACCAGGCGGCGGGAGATGCCACCCTTGTCCATCAGCTCGCCGGAGAGCATGAAGAAGGGAATGGCCATCAGGCTGAAGGAGTTGATGCCGGAGAAGAGGCGCTGCCCCACCACCGACAGGGGGTTGCCGGACACAAGCAGACCCAGGAGGGAGCCCAGGCCCATGGAAAACGCGATGGGCACGCCCATGAAAAGAAGAATCATGAAGACGATAAACGCCACAAGCATCATCATTTGGACTCTTCCTCCTCTCTCTCCTTCAGTACGCGGAAGTAGTACTCAATCTGGGCCCCGATCATCAGCACACAGCCAATGGGAATGGCCAGATTCATCAGGCCCATGTTCACATTGGTCATGGTGGAGGTCTGGACCCGGTTGGCCCAGGCGTTCTGGGAGCCCAGAACCAGCATGGCCACCAGGAAAACCAGCGTGCAGATGTTCACCAGCGTGAAGAGAATCTTGAAGGTCTTCCCCTTCACGCCCTCCAGAATCAAATCAAAGGTAATGTTCNTGCCCCGGCTCACCGTGACGGAGCCGCCCAGGTAGGTCAGCCAGACGAACACGAACTTGGAAATCTCGTCGATCCAGGTCTGGGACATGTGGAACGTGCGGGTGAAAACCTGAATCAGCACCAGTACCACCAGCGCGGCAAACAGCGCCACGATGAGGGCGTCGGCGACCTTGCGGATTAGTTTGACAGCTTTCATATGCGCCACCCTACCAAATCAGGGCTCAGGCCAGGGCCTGAATCGCGGCGTACATATCCTCCAGGCCGTTGTCGGAAACGAACTTCTCCAGGGCGGGGGCGCAGGCGGCCATGAGGGGGGTCTTGTCCAGCTCGTGGAAGGTCACGCCGCCTTCTTCCATTGTCTTGATGGCGTTGGCGTCGATGTCCTCGTACAGCTCATAGAAGAATTTCATGGCTTCTGCGGCGGACTCGTTGATGGCGGTCTTCTGCTCAGCGGACAGGGACTGATAGACGGAGTCGCTGACGCAGAAGGCGGTGAAGGTCATGACATGCTCGGTGAGGGAGCAGGTGTTGGCCACTTCATAGAACTTCTGCTGGGCGATGTACNCGCAGTTGCCCTNCAGGCCNTCGGTGACGCCAGTCTGAACAGAGGTGTACGCCTCGCCGGAGGGGATGGCCACGGGAGTGGCGCCCAGGGCGGAGAAGCAGGCCTCGATGGAGGGGTTCTCAGGGATGCGGACCTTCACGCCCTGGAAGACCGCCAGGGAGTCGATGGCCTTGTCCTTCAGCAGGGTATTGCGGAAGGCGATGGTCTGGATGCTGATGGGGCGGATGCCGGTGGATTCGGTCACCATGTCCATGAACTGCTGGCCCACCTCGCCGCTGACGGCGGCNATGGCCTGGTCCTTNCTGGCGAACAGGTAGGGCATGTCCAGGATGCCGGCCTTGGGGTTGTAGTTGGCCAGGGTTCCGGTGTCGATGATGGTCATGTCTACGGTGCCGCTTTTCAGGGACTCGCAGTTCTCAGTCTGACCGCCCAGCNGGCCGTCGGTGTAGAACTCCACGTCCAGAGTGCCGCCGGACTTCTCCGCCAGGATTTCCTTGAACTTCGCGGCCATCTGCATGGTGCTGTGGTCGCCGGAGAGGTGGGTGCTCAGGCGCAGGACCTTGGTGTCCCCGCCGGAGGAGGACCCGCCGCTGGAGGAGGACCCGCCGCTGGAGGAGGAACCGCCGCCGGAAGAGGCGTCGTTTCCGCCGCCGCAGGCGGCCAGAGACAGGACCATTACGAAGGTCAGGAGCAAAGCGCAAATCTTTTTCATGTTTCTCTTCCTTTCGTCGACTTGAGATTTGAGGATAGGCTTCCTCTCTTAATAATACAAATCCCGTCGCCGTCATGCCATACACGTTTGTGCAAATTTTTAGCATGACCTTGCTTTTCGCCGAAACCGGGGCCATGTCCTTCCGACGCGGCCCCGGTTTTGACGGCAGAATCGTGCTAGTTCGGCAAATCTGTGCTTGTTTTCCGGTCCCGGCAGAACTCCCGAGGGCCCACGCCCTTGCGCTTTTTGAATACCCGGCTGAAGTAGTTGGGATCGCTGTAACCCACCTGCTCCCCAATGCGGGCCAGACTCAAGTCCGTGGTCCGCATCAGTTCTACCGCCCGCTCGATGCGGCGATCCGCCAGGTAGTCCGTGAAGCACTGCCCGGTGTACTCCTTGAAGAGGTGGCTCAGGTAATAGGCGTTGACGTGGAGGCTGTCCGCCAGGGTATCCATGCTCCACGGGCGGCTACAATCCTCCCGCACTTTGTCCAGCACCAGCTGGACGGTGTTGTTCTGGGGGCGGCCCATGCCCCGGCACTCCCGCAGCAGCCACCGGACATACCGGGCCGCCAAATCCGTGATCTGCTCCCGCCCGTGGGCTCCGATGAGGCCGCTGAGACGGCGGCTTCCCGCCTGATCGTCCCCCTGGGTCTGGAACTGCCGCCCACACTGGCTCAGGGCGGTCAGAAGCTGGTATTTCAGCAAGTCCTCGCCCTCGGGGTNATCCAGCGCCTCCAGCAAGGGGCACAACGTCTCCATAATCCGGCCAAAATCCCGGGCCCGCACCGCCCGCTCCAACTCCGCCTGCCGTACCGAGGGCGGAGCCACCCGCTTCCCGGCGGAATCCGGGTCCGCCAGGCACAGGAAGTTCTCCGGGTATCCGTCGAGGACCGGGGCCAGGGGGCCGGTCCGAATCTCCACAGCGGCACAGAGGCCGCTCTCCAGACGGCGGGTCAGCCGGGCCAGCAGTTCCAGAGCGGCGGGAGCTTCCTCCTCCTTCCGGCAGAAGAGAAACACCGCCGCCCCGCTGTCCCAGGGGGCGGCAGCGTATTCCGCTGGACAGCGGTCGAAAAAGTCCTCCACCTCGTCCGGCACGTCCTCCGGCGCTTCCGGGACCAGAAGCAGGCCGCACAGAGCCAGCCGCCCCCGGATGCCCGTTACCTCCAGCAGCCCCTCGATCTTCTCCCGGCCGCCGTAGTACATCAGCTGCCGGGCTAGTTCCCGGGCGAACACGCCCCGGCTCTGGGAAACCGGAGGCTCCCGGGTCTGGAGAAAGCGGTCCACGGCCTGATAGAACTCCTCCCGCACGGGAGGCTTCAGCAGGTAGTCCCGGACGCCGCAGCGCAGAGCCTCCCGGGTATAAACAAAGTGATCGTAGGCGGTGAGCATGATAATATAGGGCCGGGTCTCCAAGCTGTGGAGCACGTCGATGCCGCTGAGGCCCGGCATGTTGNTGTCCAGCAGCAGAANCTGAATGGCCTCCCGCCGCAAAATCTCCAGGGCCTGTTCCCCATTTTCCGCCTCCCAGAGGCGGAACCGCCCGGCGTAGCGCCGCTCCAGCAAAATCCGGATGATATTCCGGTCCTTCCGCTCGTCATCCGCAATCAGGATCNGNACCATCGGAAGCCTCCTNCCCCATGGGATACTTCAAATAGACGGAGGCGCCCCGGCCCTCCTCGCTCTCAATCCGCATCAAATCCGGCTGTCCGTAGAACACCATCATCCGCCCCCGGACGTTGGCCAGGCCCAGGCCGGTGGAGGTTCCGCCCTCCGGAAGGGATTCCCCCCGGTTCAGGGCTTCCACCCGCTCCGGGGAGATGCCCCGACCGTTGTCCCGCACACAGACCTCCACCGCCTCCGCCGTCCGGGTGACGAGGATTTCCACCCGCCCCCCGGCGGTCACCCGCTCCACGCCGTGCTTCACGGCGTTCTCCACCACGGGCTGGAGGGTCATGCCGGGAATCCGCACTGCGGGAATCTCCCGGGGCGCCGACATGGAGAAGGACGCCCGGTCCCCGAACCGCCGCTGCTGCAAAAACAGATAGGCCCGGACCATTTTCAGCTCGTCCGCCAGCAGTACGTTCTCCCGCACGCTGGTCAGGCTGTAGTGGAGCATGTAGGAGATGTTCTCCAGGATGTCCACCGTCCGGTCCGCGTTCTCCGTCAGCGCCGCCTCGGTGGCCAGCCCCAGAACATTGAAGAGAAAATGGGGATTCACCTGGGACTGGAGGGACCGGTACTCGGCCTCCTGCAGCAGGGTCTCCAGCCGCCAGAGCTCCTCCCGGTCCCGNAAGCGCTCCCGCACCCGGTTCTTCATCTCGTTGAAGGCGGCGGTGAGATATCCCAGCTCATCGTTGCGAAACACCGGCAGATCTTCCATGTCATACCGTCCGTCCATAATCTCCCCGGCCTGGCCGGCCAGCATCCGCACCGGCTCGTAGATGTCCCGGGAAAAGCTGCTGGAGAACAGCCAGGTCAGCAGCAGCAGATAGGTGAAAATTCCCGCCCCCAGGCACATGAGGATGCCGCTTTCCCGGGCCAGAACCGGGTAGCGGGCGTCCAGGTGCTCCGACAGACGGCTGAGAAGCAAATCGCAGAGGAACTGCCTGTCCTCCTGCTGNGAGAGGACCCTGTCGTACAGCTCCGGGAACGCCGGGTTCTCCGTTCTCCTGGCCAGCCTGTAAAAATCCTCCGCCGTATTCCGCTGGTAGTCCTTGAAATTCTCCGCCAGCAGCCCCACTGTCCCGGAGGCGGGCAGCTTCAGCCCATAGATCCGGTCGGACATGACCTTCCACGCCTCCAGACACTCCGACAAATCCTCCGTTCCGCCCACCAGGCCGCTTTGCAGCAGTTCGCTGACCCGGCTGATCTCCGTCTTCAGCTCCTGAATCTGCCGTATCTGGGTGGTGGCCTCCTGATAGCGCCACATGCTGCGCACCGCCGTGCCGCACATCAGGCAGCCCACCGCCAGAATGATAATCAGGACGGTGAGGCAGAAGGCCCGGATTTTCTTCCGCAGGTCCCGGGGCAGCCCGGTCTCCGCCCTATTCATGGTCTGCCGCCCCCCCCCGGCGCCACAGCGCCTCTCCCATCAGCAGGCGGTATTCCAGCCCGCCGTTTCCCGCCGACAGGGTCAGGGCCGTGGGAAAGCCCCGCTCCTCCTCCGCCTCGAAGAGCAGGCGGCACACCGGGGCGAACAGCACCTCCCGCCCCACGTGAATCTGGGAGGAAAGACCCTCCTCCAGGTGGATTTCCAGGGGCCGCTCCGGCCAGCACAGGGCCCGGACCCGGCGGAGCAGATCCACCTCCGACAGTAGCGGCCAGCGGCTGTGGGCCGCGTCCCCCAGGGCCCGGTTCAGGTGAATCAAATCCTCCACATAGGACAGGGCCTGTTCCTCCCCCAGCAGGACGCTGCCGTAGAGATTCTCCAGGGCCCGGGCAAAAATCTTATGCTCCAAATCAGTCATCGCCGCTCACCAGCAAAAACCCCTTTTCCAGTTCCTCCGTCGTCAGGAGGGTGATACCCGAATCCATGGACCCCGGAACCCAGAAGCCCCGGCAGATGTCCCGCAGATAGCGGATGCCGATGGTGACGGACACCTCCGGCAGGGAGGTCACCAGACCGTCCACCAGCCCCTCTTCCGCTTCGGACAGGGACGAATCTCCATAGCACAGCAGCCGCACGCCGCAGTTCTCCCCCAGACGCCGCTTCGCCGACACTGCGGCGGCGGACAGCGTGGAATCCAGGCTGAAGAACAAATCCGGGGCCCGGTCTCCGNNGAAGAGCTCCCGGAGGCGTTGCTGAAGCTGTAAGGTATTGGTCTCCTCCAGCCGGATGTACTCCGCCGCCCGGNAGCCCTCCGGGGGGTTCTCCCCCAGCTGGCGGAGCTTCATGTCCTGGGCCTCGAAATTTGCCAGGGCCTCCTCATCCTCCCGGCGGAAGAACAGCAGCTCCACTACCTGGCCTCCGTTTCCGCCGGAGCGGTTGCCNACGAGGAAGCTCTCCCCCTCCGGCAGGGAGCGNAGGCTCTGGCTCAGCACCAGGAGGTCCGACTTGTACCCGCTGCCCACGAAGCTGTCCCGCAGGGACTCCTGCACGTCCCTGTCCACCACCACCAGGGGCACACCAGCCTCCTGAAGGGCCCGCATCTCCCCGGCGTAGTCGTCCTGGTTCACGGAGATGGGCCACAGCAGCACCCCGTCCACCTCCGTCTCCGGCAGCAGNCGGAGGAAGCGCTTCTGCTCCGCCGCCGAGGGAAAGGTCTGGAGCTCTAGCCGGAGACCGTAGTCCGCCTCCAGCTCCTCCACCGTAGATTTCAGCCACTCCTGTCCGCCCTGCTCNGGGACCACCAGGGCGAAGTGCATCCCGGATCTTGGGATCTCCGCGTTGTCGGAGAAGCGCCACATCGCGAACAGCAGCGTCGCCAGCAGAAACGCCCCCGCCAGCATCCGGATTCCCCGCCAGCCCGTCTGTTCCATGGCCCTACGCCTCCGGGCCGGACAGGATCTCCTCCACCAGGGGCCGGATGTAGCTCCGGTCGGTGAAGTCCACCTGCCCGCCGTAGGCCTCCAGCACATAGCTTTCCAGCTGGCTCCGGCTCTCCCTGGGCTTTTTCTGGAAGGACTTTTTCAAAAGCCGCATCATCATCCGCTGCATCAGGCTCATCTTCCTGAAGTCCAGCGCCCCCAGGAAGTGGTGAAAGCGGATGCCCTCCAGCTCCCCGGGCTCGAAATTCCGGTCCAGCACCTGCTGGAAGGCGGCCTCGTCCCCGGGCTGGGTCAGCCCCACCGTGAACACGAACAGGCGGCAGCCCCGCAGCGTGTCCCGGTTGTTTTTAATCAGTGAGATGCCCTCAATGAGCCCGTTGTACACACAGCCGCCGAAGACGACGGTCTCATACTCCGCCAGCTCGTCCACCACGGCCTCCCGCCAGGGAATCAGCCTGGCCGGGCAGTCCTGAGCCAGCCATTCCGCATACCTCTGGGTGGTCCCGTTCCGGCTGCTGTAGACAATCACAGTCTTCTCCCGCACTGCCAAAACCCCTTTCTTTTTTGTGTTCATACGACCTGAATTATAGCATTTTTGATAAATATATCAATCTTTTCTTTCTTCCAGGGGCCTATATCTATGGAATTGCCAAAAAACCCCGGTAATTTTTGGTCATAATCATAAATAATAAATACTTGATTATCGATTATTTGAATGTTACACTGTGCTTGTACCCAAAGACAAGGGGGTGCAACCGTGAAAGCATTGGTAAAATTCGCCCGGGGCCCGGAGGGCGTGGCCCTACGGGAACTGCCGGAGCCCGTCCCGGCGGAGGGAGAGCTGAAGGTCAAAGTTCTCGCCGCCAGCGTCTGCGGAAGCGACATCCACGCCGTGAACGACGAGCGGGTTACCGTCATGCCGGTGGTGCTGGGGCACGAGTACGTGGGCCAGGTGGTGGAGACTCGGGGAGATGTCCAGGATTTCCAGATTGGGGACTGGGTGATGACCCTCCCCGCCTGCTACAGCTGCGGAACCTGCTCCTTGTGCCGCCAGGGCTTGGTGACCCTGTGCCGGGACCGGAGGTCCATTGGCTTCCACGTTAACGGCACCATAGCGGAATATCTCACCGTCCCGGCCCGGTACTCCTTCCGCCTCCCGCCGGAGGCCCGAACCCTAGAGGATCGCCTGCCCTACGCCCTGACAGAGCCCCTGGCCTGTGTGGTCCGGGGCGTGTACGAGAAGATTCAGGTAAAGCCCGGGGACACCGTGATGGTCAGCGGTCCCGGCGTCATGGGCCAGTTCGCCTCCCAGGTGTTCAAAACCCGGGGAGCCTATGTCATCCTCTCCGGCCTGCCCCAGGATCGGGAGAAGCTGGCCCTGGCCAAGTCACTGGGGGCCGACGAGATTGTGGACAGCCCCCAGGCCCTGACGGAGGCGGTGTATTCCCGGAGCCCCATGGGGGCGGACATTACCTGTGACGCCACGGGAGTCCCCGCCTCCCTGGAGACCTGCATGAAGGCCATCCGGCCCCTGGGCATCCACTTGCAGCTGGGCATGTTCGGCGGGGCGGTGCCCTTCCGGCCGGACAGCATCTTCGACCGGGAGGTGACCTACGTCCCCTCCAACTCCACCGCCGTCACCACCTGGCCCATCACCCTGGACCTTCTGGCCCGGAAACAGGTGACCATGTCCCCCTTCCTCTCCATGCGCCTCCCTCTGGAGGAGTGGCGGACGGCCTTTGACGCGGTGATTCACAAACAGGTTTACAAAGCGCTTTTGCTTCCGGACAATCATTTTTCATCATGAAGGAGGAGTCCAACTTATGATCGACAAAAAGACAGGTCTCTGGATCTATAACAAGATGAACGAGATCCGGGACTTCGAGGAGACGGCGTGGACGCTGTTCACGGAGAACAAGCTCAGGGGCTCCGNTCACCTTTACACCGGCGAGGAGGCCGTGGCGGCGTCCGTGTGCGCCCAGTTGACGGACGAGGACCTCATCGCCTCCACCCACCGGGGCCACGGCCACTGCATCGCCAAAGGCGCGGAGCTGGACAAGGCCCTGGCGGAACTGATGGGCAAGGCCACCGGCTACTGTAAGGGCCGCAGCGGGTCAATGCACATCGCGGACTTCTCCAAGGGCAACCTGGGAGCCAACGCCATTGTGGGCGGGGGCATCCCCATTGCCACCGGCGGGGCCCTGGCGCTGAAGATGCAGAAAAAGCCCAACGTAGCGGTGGCCTTCTTCGGCGACGGCGCGTCCAACCAGGGAACCTTCCACGAGTCCATCAACATGGCCGCCGTCTGGAAGCTCCCCTGCATCTACGTGGTAGAGAACAATCAGTTCGGCATGACGGTCCCCGNGTGGCNGTCCNCCTCCGTGCAGGACATCTCCGTCCGTGGCGCAGCCTACGGCATCCCCGGCGAGACGGTGGACGNCAACGACGTAGTGGCCGTGTATGAAGCCTTCGCCCGGGCCAAGGAGCGTGCCCTCAAGGGCGAGGGGCCCAGCATCATTGAGTGCAAGACCTACCGCTGGCGGGGCCACTGGACCGGCGACCCGGAGGTCTACCGCACCCGGGAGGAAGTGGAGGACTGGAAGGAACACCGGGACCCCATCAAGCGCTTCCGGGCGTATCTGATGGAAAACAAGCTGGCCTCCAAGGANGAGCTGGACGAGATCGACCAGGCCGCCGCCAAGAAGATGGAGGCCGCCGTGGAGTTTTCCATGAACAGCCCGGAGCCCGATCCGGNCCATGTTCTGGACGACGTGTTCTATGAAGGGTAAGGGGGTACGAGACAATGGCTAAACTGAGTTACGCGCAGGCGATCCGCCAGGTCATCACCGAGGAGATGCGTCGGGACGAGCGGGTCTTCGTCATGGGCGAGGACGTGGAAAAGCTGGGCGGCGTGTTCGGCACCACCCGGGATCTCTATAAAGAGTTCGGCACCGACCGTATTCGCAACACCCCGATTTCTGAGTCCGCCATCGTGGGCTCGGCCCTGGGCGCGGCCTGCGCGGGCATGCGGCCCGTGGCGGAGCTGATGTACTGGGACTTCGCCTTCGTGGCGGCGGACCAGATCTTCAACCAGATGGCAAAGACTCGCTATGTCTTCGGCGGCAACGCCAAGATTCCCATGGTCCTCCGGAGCCAGCAGGGCACGGGCCGGGGCAACGCTGCCACCCATTCCCAGTCCCTGGAGAGCATCTTCATGCACATCCCGGGCCTGAAGGTCGCGTGTCCCTCCACTCCCGCCGAGGCGGCGGGCCTCCTCCGCACCGCCATCCGGGACGACAACCCGGTCTGCTTCTTCGAGCACAAGGCCCTGTATATCACCAAGGGCGAGGTGCCCGACGACCCGGATTTCTGCATCCCCTTCGGCAGGGCCGATATCAAGCGGGAGGGTACGGACGTGACCATCGTTGCCAACCTTCTCTACGTCAGCCGCGCTCTGGAAGCTGCCGAGGAGCTTGCCAAGGAGGGCATCTCCGCCGAGGTCATCGACCCCCGGACCCTGGTGCCCTTTGACTATGACACCATCGCGGAGAGCGTGAAGAAGACGGGCCGTCTCGTGGTGGTCCACGAGGCCCACCAGAACAACGGCTGGGGCGCCCAGGTCGTCTCCCAGGTGGGCCAGATGGTCTTCCCGTACCTGGACGCCGCCCCGGTGCACATCGGCGCGAAGGCCTGCCCCCTGCCCTTCAACCCCGGCCTGGAGGCGGCGGTCATNCCCAGCATCAAGGAAATCGTGGACGCCTGCAAGGCGGCGTGCTACCGCTGAGTCACTTTTCTTGAAAGGAAAGTAACCAAAAGAACTTTAGCTCGTTACCGGCCCCGGCAATTGTCCAGGCTTCGGTGCTCGACAACCAGGCTGGGAAGGTAACGGGAAATTTGGAAGGAGCATTTTTATGGCTTCAATTGTCATCATGCCCAAGCAGGGCCTTATGATGGAGGAGGGCACCATCACCAGCTGGCTGAAAAAAGAGGGCGAGGCCGTCACCGCTGGAGAGCCGCTCTTCGAGATGGAAACCGACAAGCTGACCATCACCATGGACGCGGAGGCCAGCGGCACGCTTCTGAAAATCATCCACCCCGAGGGAGACGTGGTGCCCATCACCCAGCCCATCGCC
>NZ_CAJMXG010000062.1:0-14310 GCF_905219725.1 Oscillibacter sp. CU971 | reverse complement strand
TCAACCCCTTCTATAAGCACCCCCTGTTCTCCAAGGAGTGCGAGGAGGAGTACCGAAAGGCCCTGAAGGAAACCGGCGTGGAAATCTCCAGCTTCATCGTGGTCTACCGCTGGTCCGGCCCCACCGAGGAGCAGAGGCAGCACGCGGTTGCCAACTGGAAACGGATGATTCAGATTGCCGTGGACATGGGCGTTCCCGTTATCAACACCGAGTTCTCCGGCGACCCCAACCAGCAGGAGATCTGCAANGGCATGTTCTTCCGCTCCATGGAGGAACTGCTGCCCATCATCGAGCGGGAGGGCCTCCGGGTGGAAATCCAGTCCCATCCCTACGACTTCTGCGAGCTGAACGACGAGACCTGCGATATCGTGAAGTCCTTCCGCTCCAAGAACCTGGGCTATGTCTATTCCGCCTCCCACGGCTTCTTCTACGACNAGGGNAANGGCGATGTACGCCACATGCTGAAAAACGCCGGCGACGAGCTGACCCACGTCCTCCTGGCCGACACCTGGAACCAGACCAAGGACTGCCGCTACATCCTGAATCCCCCCTGGCTGAACCAGCGGGGCCGGGCGGACGTGACCATCCACCAGCACACCGCCATGGGCGNAGGNGAAGGGGACTTTGACGGCATCTTCGAGACCCTGCGGGAGATGGACTTTGTCAACAAGCAGCTCAAGCCCGGCGCGCCCAAGGCGGGCGGGGACCACATCATCTGCGTCAGCTACTTCGGCTTCCCGGAGAAGATGGATCAACAGGCCCNCGAGGCGCTGGANCGCATTCAGAGCGAGCTTTTGGGCAGGTAAGACGGGGAGATCCCGCTTACATACTTCTTTTCTCTGCGGGACGCCCAATCGGAAACGGCTGGGCGTTCCCGCGCAATTGGAAAACCCTGCCGCCGGGTATACAATTATGGAACGATTAAGGAACGATAAGGAGAACGAGCCATGAAAATCGGATTTAACGAAGGCTGCAACCGCTTCTGCGAGAACCACTCCGTGCTGGAGGACCTGGCCCTGTGCGAGAAATACGGCTTTGACTACATCGACGTCCAGTCCGAGTGCCTGGACCGGGAGCTGGCCGCCGGGAAATACACCCTGGAGCAGCTGGNNGACTTCTNCCGGAGCCATAAGCTGAAAATGCTGTCCTACAACGCCCTGATTTTCTTCAACATGAAGCAGACCCAGGCGGAGAAGGACGCCGTCATGGCCCAGCTGGACGAGATCATCCGCCGCTGTGAGNTTCTGGACTGCAAGATGATCGTCGTCGTGCCCTCCATGGATCTGACGGTCCACGCCACCGTGGACGAAATCAAGGCCGACGCCGTGGCCGTCCTCAAGGAGATGGTCAAGAAGGTGGAGCCCCACGGCATCAAGCTGTCCCTGGAGTTCTGCGGCGCGCCTGCCATGTCCATCAACCGCTTTGAGTACGCCTATGACATCGTGAAGGCCGTGGATTCTCCCCTGGTGGGAGTAACCCTGGACCAGTTCCACTTCAACGCCATNGCCTNCGGCTGGGACGCCCTGGAAAAGGCCGACGGCAGGAAAATCTTCGTCTGGCACCTCAACGGCACGGAGAACATGCCCTGCGGCGCGTCCTACAACACCGACGAAAAGCGCCTCTGGCCCGGCGAGAGCGGCGACTGCCTGGACCATAAGCGCTTCGCGGACACCCTGAAAAAGATCGGCTTCGAGGGGGACGTTTGCACCATCGAGGTCTTCCGGCCCGACTATTATAAGCTCTCCAGCGAGGAGAACATCAAGAAGGCCGCCNAGGTCACCNGGGCCCACNTGGAGAAGTATTGGTAAAATATAAGCCGCCAGAACGGCCCCGGCACTGCCGGGGCTTTCGGCCTGATTTTAAATGGCGAAAGGGAGTATCACCATGAGCAAGGTATTTGGATATCCCAAGTTTGACGAACGCGGCGAAATGGTCCTTACCACTTACGACGGGGACTACGCCGCCATGCTGATGGACGTGCGGGTCTACCAAATGAAGGCGGGGGAGACCCGCAGCTTCTGCCGCNCCGGNNNGGAGATCGCGGTGCTGCTGCTCCGCNGCAAGGCGGCGTTCACCTGGGAGACCCAGCGGGCCGAGGCCGGCCGCCGGAACNNCTTCACCGAGGGCCCGTGGTGCGTCCACGCCTCCAGCGGCGTGGAAATCGCCGTCACCGCGGAGGCCGGGGCGGAGATCCTGGTCCAGTGCACGANGAACGAGAAGAGCTTTCCCAGCCGCCTCTGCCGTCCGGAGGACGCCCCNTGGAAATACTCCTGCGTGGGCAAGTTCGGCGGCGTGGCCCAGCGGCGGGTCAACACCATTTTCGACCACGAGATCTGCCCGGGCTCCAACATGGTCCTGGGGGAAGTGCTGAACGACCGGGGGAACTGGTCCGGGTATCTTCCCCACCGGCATCCCCAGCCGGAGGCCTACTTCTTCCTTTTTGACCGGCCCGAGGGGTTCGGGGCCAGCTTTGTGGGGGACGAGGTGTTCAAGAGCGTGGACCACAGCTTTTCCGCCATCCCCGGCGGGGCGCTGCATCCCCAGGCCGTGGCTCCGGGCTTCCAGATGTACACCACCTGGATGATCCGGCACCTGGAGGGCAATCCCTGGCTCCAAACCGACCGCTGCGAGGACGAGCGCTANACCTGGCTCCACGAGGTCTGACTTCGCCTGCGCCGAGCGCGGCGGCGGGCAAAAAAATGATATCTGCGGGAAACGGGAAACGCGGCCGCGTTTCAGCGTCCCGGAGAAACCGGCAGGGCCTGTCGCGGCAGCGGCGGGCCCTGCCGGTCTGTCTGCCGGAAGCGGCGGCTTGGCGGGCTGAACATCCAAATGTTTCCTGTTTCAAAAAAGCGCGGCAGCGTGTTTCAGCCGAAACAAGTGAAACAAAATGTTTCAACTGTTTCAAATTGCGTTTCATGCTTTTCCTAAGTTCTCCGATGCTGTATAATTTGCCTGGAACATTCCCTGGAAGCAGCGCCGGTCTTGTCGGTTTCCGCCTGGTGACTTTGCCGAAATCTTGACAATCTATTCACACACAATTCACAAAAAGGGAGCTTTCCGAGAGCGGGAGGAGTGAAAGTTTCAATTTTGGCACGAAATTTGCTGTATTATCTGNCGAAGCGAGTTCGCGGAAACCGGACATATTTCGCGGATAAAAGGTGATTTGTGGAGGTATGATTATGAGTGAAAAGCCTATCCTCGGCGTTCTTCTGGGCAACTCCGCCGGCGTTGGCCCGGAGCTGGTGGCCATGCTGGCCGTGAAGGATTACTACAAGGACTACTGCCGCCCCGTCATCATCGGAGACCTGCGCATGTTCGAGCACGGGCTGAAGGTCGTGGGGGGGGACGTGCCCCACTACGTGGTCGGCGATNTCAGCGAGTNCGATTGGTCCAAGGGCTTCCCCGTGCTGGACCTGAAGGACCAGGACCCCGCCCAGGTGGTCTACGGTGAGGCCAACGCTTACTGCGGGGCCAGCGACCTCAGGCAGCNGGATACCGGCATCGCGCTTNGCAAGGCCGGAAAAATCGAGGGCTTCGTCTTCGGCCCCTTCCACAAGGGCGCCATGAAGATGGCGGGGCTCCACGACGAGAGCGAGCACACCTATCNGGCCCACGCGTTCAACCTCACCACCCCCTTCTGTGAGGTCAATATGATGGACGATCTCATGACCGTCCGGACCACNAGCCATGTGCCCATCAGCGAGGTCAGCTCCATCATCAATGAAACCACCCTCCGGGAGGCCATCGAGCTGGGNGAGATCACCGGCGAGAGCCTGGGCCATAAGCCCCGCATCGCGGTGGCGGCCCTGAACCCCCACTGCGGCGAGTTCGGCCTGTGCGGCCGGGAGGAAGTGGACATCATCGGGCCCACCATTGAAAAGGTGGTGAAGGAGACCGGCTGGAACGTCACCGGCCCCTATTCCGCCGACACCCTCTTCATCAGCGCCCTGGCGGGGGACTTCGACGTGGTGGTTACCATGTACCACGACCAGGGCCAGATCGCCTTGAAGCTGGTGGGCTTCCAGCGCTGCATCACCGTGGCGGGAGGCCAGCCCTATCCCATCGCCACCTGCGCCCACGGCACCGCCTTCGACAAGGTGGGCAAGGCCAGCGTCACCACCGATTCCTTCGAGCGGGCCGTCCGCACCACCGCCAAGATGGCGGAGGCAAAACGGGCGAAGGGTCAGTAACCGGCCGGGAGCCGCCGGGCCGGAAGCGCCTGTTCCGGTGGCCGCCGTCTTCAAATATATAAAATTTTATAGTAAAATGTAGGAGAGGTGACAAGAATGGATTTGGTAGTTCTGGTAGGAGCGTTTTTCCTGCTGCTCTTCCTGGGCATTCCCATTGCTTTCGCGCTGTGTCTTTCCGCGCTGGCGTACCTGGTGCTGTACTCCCAGGTTCCGCTGATTATCATTGCCCAGCAGATGCTTAAGGGTGTAGACTCCTTCACGCTGATGGCGATTCCGTTTTTCGTGATCGCGGGCTGCCTGATGCAGAACGGAGGCATTTCCCGGCGCATCGTGGATTTCGCGAAGAAGCTGGTGGGCTGGCTCCCCGGCGGCATGGCGGTGGTGGACATCGTGGCCAGCATGATCTTCGCCGCTATGACCGGAGCGGGCGCGGCCACCACGGCGGCNGTGGGCGGCATCATGATCCCCTCCATGGAAGAAGAGGGGTATGACCCGGGCTTTGCCAGCGCGATCCAGGCTATGGGCGGCATTTTTGGACCCATCATTCCGCCCAGCATTCTGATGGTGCTCTACGCGGTGGCCTCCGGCGAGTCCGTGGGCGACATGCTGATGGCGGGACTGCTGCCCGGCCTGCTTTTGGGCCTGGTTCTGATTGTGGTGGTGGTGCTGCTGTGTGTAAAGAAGGGCTACACCGGCAAAAGCCGGTTCAACGCCGGAGAGGCGCTGCGTTCCTTCGGCCGGGCCTTCTTCGCGCTGCTGGCGCCGCTGATCATCCTGGGCGGCATCTATTCCGGTTTTGTAACGCCTACGGAGGCTTCCGCGATCTGCTGCTTCTACTGCCTGGTCATTGGGCTTTTCGTCTACCGGGAGATCAAGCCGAAAGAAATCTGCCGTATTGTCTTTGACGGCGTGAAGAGCGCCGCCGGAATCATGCTGATCGTGGCCTCCACCCAGGTATTCGGCTGGGTCATCACCCGGGCGGGCATCCCCCAGACCCTGGCGCGGATGTTTACCTCCTCCATCAGCAGCCCCCTGGTGTTCACCTTCGCGGTTTGCCTGATTCTGCTGGTGGCGGGCTGCTTCATCGACGCGGTGCCCGCGCTGCTGATTTTCGCCCCCATCTTCTGCCCCACCGCCCAGGCCTACGGCATCAACATGGTGTACTTCGGCGTGGTAATGGTGATTGTGCTCTGCATCGGCCTTGCTACGCCTCCGGTGGGCATCAATCTGTACGTGGCTTCCAGTGTTGGAGGCCAGCCGGTCCATAAAATCATTCCCCACCTGCCCATCCCTCTGATGGCTATCTTTGTCGGCACGCTGCTGGTGGTGCTGTTCCCCGGCATTGTGACCTTCCTCCCCAGCGTCCTGTAAGCGTTCCCTAAATTTAAATATAAGGAGATTATCACGATGAAAAAGCAAATTTTGGCGTTTACCCTGACTCTGGCCCTGGCCCTCACCCTGGCTGCTTGCGGCGGCGGCAACGACTCTGGCAACGGCGGCGGTTCTCAGGACGGCGGCGCGGCCGCTCCCTCCGGCGACGTGCCCGCGGCGGGACCCGCCGCGTCTGCGGAGGTTTCCGGCGATAACATGACCATCAGCCTCTTCGCGGGCTCCCTNCCGGAGAACACCCCCACCGGCGGCGCCCTGGCGGTGATGGCGGAGTATATCAACGCTTATTCCAACGGCACCATCCAGGCCGAGGCCTTCTATGACACCGCCCTGGGCGACGCCACCTCCATGGTTCAGGGCCTGCAGCAGGGCACCGTGGACATCGGCGTGGCGGGCACGGCCTATTTCTCCGGCCTGGTGCCTGAGATTGAGGTGTTCCAGCTCCCCTTCCTGTTCGGTGATCTGGAGAGCGCCCGGACGGCCACCGACGGCCCCGCCGCCGACGCGATCAACGCCAAATTCGAGTCCGTGGGCATCAAGGGCCTGTCCTTCTGGGAGAACGGCTTCCGGGAGCTGACTAACAACGTCCGCCCCGTCTCCACTCCCGACGATATGTCCGGCATCAAGATGCGCACGCTCCCCGCCGAGGTTCAGGTGGAGACCTGGAAGGCCATGGGCGCCCTGCCCNCCACCATCGACGCCTCTGAGCTTTATACCGCCCTTCAGCAGGGCACCGTCAGCGCCCAGGACAACCCCCTCCACGAGATTGTTTCCCGGAAGTTCTACGAGGTGCAGCCCTACGTGACCCTGACCGACGCGGTGTACACCCCGCTTTACATGGGCATGAGCAAGGCCACCTGGGACCGGATGAGCGAGTCTCAGCAGGCCCTGATTCAGGAGGCCGCCGACGTGGCCCGCCAGAAGCAGCTGGAGCTGACCGACGAGGCGCAGGCCGCCGCTCTCCAGACCCTGATTGACAACAAGTGCGAAATCGTGGAAGAGCCCGATAAGGACGCGTTCAAGCAGAAGGCCATGCCCACCTGGGCCATCTTCACCGATCAGTACGGCACGGACCTGGTGGACATGATTCAGAAATAAGTCCCATTTTAGAAAGAAGGAGTGACGCAACATGCGAAGAATCGTAGATCTGACCGTGCCCATTGAGGAACATTGGCGCTACGGGTTCAAGGTGACGCCCGTCAAAACCCACGCGAACGGGGACCCCTGGCAGAACGCGTCCTACAACCTGGAGTCTCACTGGTACACGCACATTGACGCTCCGCTCCACTTCGACCCCAACGGCGAGTCCCTGGACGCCTATCCCATTCAGGACTGGGCCATCACGGACTGCCTGGTGCTGGATTNCTCCGACTGCGGCGACAACACGGCCATCACTGCCGAGATGCTGGAAAAGGCCAACGAGCGCTTCCGGGACCGGCACTTTGACAGCCTGCTGATCCGCACGGACCGGGCCAGAAAGGCCGAATGGACCTCCACGGAATACTGGGATAATTCCCCCTATCTGACGGAGGACGCCGGCATCTGGCTCAAGANCTACCACCCCAAGCTGGTGGGGTACGACTTCGCCCAGGATTACGCCATCCGCAAAATCCNCACCATGAAGCCCNGCGACGAGATTCCCCAGCCGGTTCATGAGCACGTCCTGAAACAGGGCAAAATTCTCCAGATTGAGTACATCACCAACCTGTGGGAAATCGGCTCTCCCGACTGCCAGCTCATTGCCCTGCCCTTGAACACCCANCACGCGGACGGACGCCAGATCCGCGTGATCGCCGTTGTAGAAGAGTGAGGTCCATATGGAAAACGTATCCTCTGTGAAAACGCTGCCCGAGAAGCTGCTGGACGGGTCGAAGATTCTGTTTGGCNGCCTGGGCGTTGTGATGATTCTGGTGGAGACCTACGCGGTGTTTGGNCGTGAGATTTTAAAGGTCCCCGTTCCCTGGGCGGACGAGATGCTGAAGCTCCTTTTCGTGTGGTGCATTTTCGTGGGGTCCGCGCTGGCCTTCCTCTCGGATGACCTCATTTCGCTGACCCTGATTGAAGACCGCGCCAAAGAGAAGGGGAACATGAAGCTCTTTGGGATTTTGAAGATTGAGCAGTATGCCGCCGCCCTGGGCATCTCCGCGCTGCTTGTGGTGCAATTGTTCACCATTGTCGGCACGCAGCTGTCCACCGGAGAGGCTACCACCGTGCTGAAATACCCCCTGTGGGTGTTGAACAGCGGCATCCTGATCGGCATGGGGCTGATTGTGGCCGCGAGCGTTGGAAAGCTGATCGGCTGCGCAAAATACTTCAAGAACTGACCCGTGGGAAGGCGGAAGGCCGGCGTCTGAATCCTCCCTCAACAGCCGGGCCGCTATTCCCGCGGCCCGGCTTTCCCGTAAACCCGGCGGAAGCAGCCCGNACCTGTCGTAAAGGAGAACTGTATGGTCAATGTTGTGATTTTCGCGCCCTCCCCGGACCAGCTGGGCTATATCGGAGACCTGCTGCGGAGATTACAGACCGACGAGGTACGCATTGACGCGATTCACCATTTCGGAAGCCCCGAGATCTTAAACCACCTGAACCACTACNACGTCATTATTGCCCNGGGCATTACNTACCGGATGCTCTGCGGGCTGTATCCCGGCAAGCATATCACCCACCTGGGCTTCGACGGGACGGATATCCTGTCCGCCCTGCTGGAGTGCCGGGAGTCCTTCCACCCGAAAAAAATCGGTCTGTGCCTTCACCACGACGGCCTGAAGGCCGTGCTCCCGGGACTCAGCGAGCTCTGCCGGGCGGAGCTGAAGCTCTACGAGGTGCTGGATGAGCAGAGCGCCTATGATGCGGTGGAGGCGTGCCGCAGGGACGGCATGGAGGCCATTGTCAGCGGAGGCACCGTCAGCAACATCTGCCGGGAGCAGGGCTTTCCCTGCACCTATATCCACATCCGGNCCGCCACCTTGGAACGGGCCATCGAGGAGGCGCTGAACACCGCCCGGGTCATCAATACCGAGCGGACGAAAACCAATATCATCCGCATGATCCTGGACAACAGCGACGACGCGGTACTGGCGGTGGACGAGACCGGCCACATCCTGGAGGCCAACGACCAGGCTTATCAGCTCTATGGCCTGGCCTTCATCGCCGGCTGGAGGGGCGGCTCCGTCCAGCGGCTGAACGCGGGGCTGACCTTTATCGGCAGCCGGGAGGAGCCCTGCCGGGACGGGGAGGAGAAGCTGGTGACCATCGGCGGCCAGAGGTACTATGTCCGCTATAAGCTCATCTCCGGCGAGGACTCCGGCGCGGGCACCCTGATCACCACCAGCGCCGCCTCTAAGATCCTCCAGGAGGAGCGCCGGATTCGAAAGAGCCTTGTTCAAAAGGGCCCCTCCGCCAAGTATACCTTCCGCAGCATCATCGCGGTCAATCCAGAAATGCGCAAAAAGGTGGAGATTGCCAAAAAGTTCAGCCGGGCGGACTCCNACGTGCTGATTACCGGGGAGACCGGCACCGGCAAGGAGCTGTTCGCCCACAGCATCCACTCCGCCAGCGGGCGGATGTCCCAGCCCTTTGTGGCCATCAACTGCGCCACGCTGCCGGAAAATCTTCTGGAGAGCGAGCTGTTCGGCTATGAGCCCGGTTCCTTCTCCGGCGCGTCCCGGGAGGGGCGGATGGGCCTTTTTGAGCTGGCCCACCGGGGAACCATCTTCTTGGACGAGATCGGGGAAATTCCCGTGGCCCTCCAGGCCAAGCTGCTGCGGGTCCTTCAGGAAAAGGAGATCCGCCGCATCGGCAGCGCGTCGGTCATCCCCATCGACGTGCGGGTCATCGCCGCCACCAACGTCAACATTCGGGAGCAGATTGCCCTGGGAAAATTCCGAAGCGACCTTTTGTACCGGCTCAACGCCCTGGAGATCTCCATTCCGCCCCTGCGGGAGCGGCCGGACGACGTGATTCCCCTGATGGAAGGCCAGCTCCGCATTTTGGCGGCGGGCCTTGGCAAGCAGGTCCCCAAGCTGACCCCGGAAGCCCAGANNCTGCTNTGCCGCTATGCCTGGCCCGGCAACGTCCGGGAACTGCGCAACATCTGCGAGCGGCTGGTGGTCCTGTCCGACGCGGCGGATGTGACGGTGGAGGACCTGAACGAGCTCCACAGCTTTTCCGGCGCGCCCTCCGGCGTTCCAGACCCCGCCCCTACCCCTCTGCCAGCGGCGTTCCCGGTTTCCCAGCCGGGCAAGACCAAACAGGAGATTGCCCGGGAGCTGGGTGTTAGCCGGACCACCCTCTGGCGGATGAGCAAGCGGCAGGAGGGACAAAAATAACCCGGCTATAACACTTCTGAGAGGAGTCTTTCCATGGAAACCATTACCGATCTCATTAAAAACCAACCCATTCCCAAAATGGTGCGCATCCGGCAGAACNTCGACCGGACGTGCATCCCGGTGGAGGAGATCGCCTCCACCGTCCAAAAGGAGCTGGACCGGGAGGACCTGGGCGGGAAAATCAAGCCCGGCATGAAAANCGCGATCACCTGCGGCAGCCGGGGCATGACCAACAACGCGCTCATGGCCCGGGCCATGGTGGATTTTGTCAAGTCCAAGGGGGCGGAGCCCTACATTGTGGCCGCCATGGGCAGCCACGGCGGCGCCACCGCCGAGGGACAGACCCAGATTCTCAGGGACTACGGCATCACGGAGGAGGCCATGGGCTGCCCCGTCAAGAGCTCCATGGAAACGGTGCAGGCGGGCCTCTCCGGCGTGCGGAAGCAGCCGGTCTTCGTGGACAAGAACGCCAGCGAGGCCGACGGCATCCTGCTCTTCANCCGCATCAAGCCCCACACCTCCTTCCGGGGGCCCTATGAGAGCGGCTTAATGAAGATGATGGCCATCGGCCTTGGCAAGCAGAAGGGGGCGGAGTCCATTCACCACCAGAGCCCCGCCATCATGCACGAGCTGGTGGAGGAATACGGCCGGACCATTCTGGAGAACTGCCCCGTGCTGGGCGGCATCGCTGTCGTTGAAAACGCCTATGACGACACATACCTCATCAAGGGCCTCACCCCCCAGGAGATCATCGACGAGGAGCCCAAGCTGAAGGAAATCTCCTACCGGACCATCGCCAAGCTCCTCTTTGACAAGTGCGACGTGCTGGTGGTGGACAAAATCGGGAAGAACATCTCCGGCGACGGCATGGACCCCAACATCTCCGGCCGCTTCGTCCTGCCCCAGTACTGCTCCGGCGGCATTGACGCGGAAAAGGTGGTCGTCCTGGATATTACCGACGAGACCCACGGCAACGCCCAGGGCATCGGCTTGGCNGAGNTGACCACCCGGCGGCTGGTGAACCGGATGAAGCTGGAGATGACCTATCCTACCGGCGTGACCAATACCTTTTTGCACCTGATGAAGATTCCCATGATTATGGACAACGACCGGGAGGCCCTCCAGCTGGCCCTGATGTGCTGTCCGGAGGCGGAGGACCATGAGCATATGAAGCTGATCCGCATTCCCAACACGGCCCATATCGGCGAGATCGAGATTTCCGAGGGCCTGCTGCCCCAGGCGAAAGCCAACCCCAACATTGAGATTCTCACGGACCTCTACGACCTGCCCTTCGACAGCGAGGGGAATCTGTTTTAAGGCCCCGCCGCCCCGGGCGGACCCTCCGCGCCAGCCGAAAAATTTGTCTGACATCCGTACTCGTTTAGTTGAAAAGGAGAACGATTTATGGTTACACCCGCTATGCTGATTCTGCACCTGGTGATCGCCATCGCCATCATCCTGGTATGCATCATCGTCTTAAAACTCAATGCCTCCATCGGAATGGTGCTGGCCTGCCTGTACATGGGGGGTATGAGCGGCCTTGGCCTGATGGACACCGTATCCACCATCTCCTCCGGTTTCGGCAATATGATGACCGGCATCGGCCTTCCCATCGGCTTCGGCGTGATCCTGGGCCAGTTGCTGAACGACAGCGGGGCCGCAGGCGTGATCGCCGATAAGATTGTCTCCGCCTTCCCGGAGAAGCGGGCCATGTGGGCCATCTCCCTGGCGGGCTTCGTCCTGTCCGTCCCTGTGTTCTTCGACGTGACCTTTGTGATTCTGATTCCCATCGGCCTCACCATCGCCGCCAAGATCAACAAGAAAATGTGCTATGTCACCGGCTGCCTGACCATCGGCGCCACCANCGCCCACTGCGTGGTGCCCCCCACGCCGAATCCCCTGGCCGCGGCGGACATCTTTGGCTTTGACCTGGGCATCATGATGGGCGTGGGCCTGGTGGTGGGCCTAATCACGGTGCTGCTCAGCGACTTCGTGTTCATCAAAATCCACGACCGGGGCATCTGGAACGAGGAGAAGGATGTCAACCACAGCTCCAACGTGGTGACGGAGCTGCTGGAGTCCGCCAAGAAGGACGCCGCAGCTGACCGACCCCGGCCCTCCTTCGCCATGAGCCTGCTGCCCATCATCATTCCCATCGTCTGCATCCTGGCGGGCACCGTGGGAAGCGCCCTGTTTGAGNAGNCCCCCGTCATCTGCCGGTTTCTTGGCGAAAAGGTCATCGCCATGCTGCTGGGCACCCTGGGCGCGTATCTGGTGAGTATCAAGTTCATCGGCCGGGAGAACTTCGAAAAGTCCGCCGGCGAGGCCCTGAAGAGCGCCGGCGTGGTGCTGCTGATTACCGGCGCGGGCGGCAGCTTCTCCTCCGTCATCGCCGCCACGGGCATCGGGGACTCCATTGTCTCCCTGCTCAGCACCGGGGCCAGCTCCGTGGTCCCCGCNATGTTCCTGTGCTACCTGATCGGCATGATCTTCCGCGTGGCCCAGGGCTCCGGCACTGTGGCGGGCATGACCTCCATGACCATCATGGCCACCGTGGCCCCCGCCATCGCCTGCCACCCCGTGTGGCTGGCCCTGGCCTGCCTCTCCGGCGGCAACTCCATCGGCCATGTGAACGACTCCGGCTTCTGGGTGGCGACCAACATGTCGGGCCTCACCATCACCGGCGGACTGAAAACCTATACCCTGGGTTCCTTCATCTCCTCCGTGTTCATTTTCCTGCTGGCGCTCATCGGCGCGCTGGTGATTCCGCTGTGATCCTTCGAAATCGTTATTATTTTGCGGCGCAGTCCGCAGGTTAAGGAGTGAAACCATATGCTGAACGCAATGCTCATCGATCCCGCCGACAACGTCGTGGTCGCCATCGAGCCTATCGCCAAGGACAGCCCGGTGGAGTACGACTGCGGCGGGGAGACCCGCAGCCTCACCGCCCTGGAGGACATCACCATTTACCACAAGNTGGCCTGCCGGGACATCCCCCAGGGGGAGCCGGTGGTGNAATACGGCCAGCACATCGGCTCCGCCGTCACAGCCATCCGGGCCGGGCAGCATGTCCACGTCCACAACGTGGAAAGCCACTCCACCAATGTTTGAGGAGGGAATCGAATGACATTCTATGGCTATAAACGGCCCGACGGCCGGGTGGGCGTCCGCAATTACGTTTTGATCCTGCCCGCCAGCGTCTGCGCCTCCGACACCACCCGGATCGTTGCCCAGCAGGTCAACGGCGCGGTGACCTTCAACAACCAGCAGGGCTGCTCCCAGGTGGAGTCCGACCAGCAGCTGACCATGGACGTGATGGCGGGCGACGCCGCCAACCCCAACGTCTACGGCACCGTGGTGGTGTCCCTGGGCTGCGAGAACTGCCAGATGGACCTGGTGGTCAAGGCCATTCAGGAGCGGACCAACAAGCCCCTCAAGCAGGTCATTATCCAAGAGGTGGGCGGCACCTTGAAGGCGGTGGACATCGCCGTGCNCTATGCCAAGGAGATNGCGGCGGAGGCGTCGCTGCTGCAAAAGAAGGAGTTCCCCATGTCGGAGCTGATCGTGGGCACGGAGTGCGGCGGCAGCGACCCCACCAGCGGCCTCGCGGCCAACCCCGTCATTGGGGAGCTCAGCGACCGGCTGGTGAAGGACGGCGGCTGCTCCATTTTGAGCGAGACCACCGAGTTTATCGGCGCGNAGCNCATTCTGGCGNAGCGGGCCGCCACGCCGGAGNTCCACGACCGCATTCTGGAGATTGTCCGGCGCTATGAGAAGGCCCTGCGGCTGGTGGGGGAGGNGGTCCGGGAGGGCAATCCCTCTCCCGGCAACAAGGCCGGCGGCATCACCACCCTGGAGGAAAAATCCCTGGGCTGCATCCACAAGGGGGGCCACAGCCCCGTTATGGCGGTCTATGACTACGCCAAGCAGGTGGAAGCCAAGAGCGGCCTGGTCATTATGGACACCCCGGGCAACGACCCCTCCTCTGTTGCCGCCATGGCGGCGGGGGGAGCCCAGGTGGTGGTCTTTTCCAGCGGCCGTGGATCTCCCACGGGCAACCCCATTGTCCCCGTGGTGAAAATCACCGGGAACAAGCTGACCTTCGCCAAGATGGAGGACAACATCGACCTGGACGCCTCCCCCCTGATTTATGGGGAGAAGACCCTGGAGGAGCTGGGCGGCGAGCTCTATGAGCTGGTGCGGCAGGTGGCCTGCGGCCGCCAGACGAAGGCGGAGGCCCTGGGCTTCACGGAAATGGCCATTGCCCGGGTCTGCAATTACGTATAAGTAAGGAGCGCTTCCAATATGAATAAAAAATACGTCGTCATGGACGGCAATACCGCCGCCGCCCATGTGGCCTACGCCTTCACGGAGGTAGCGGCCATCTATCCCATCACGCC
>NZ_CAJMXG010000061.1:0-14464 GCF_905219725.1 Oscillibacter sp. CU971 | reverse complement strand
TATAGTAATATCCATTTATAACACATATGTGTATTAGGGAAATATATAGGAGCAAAACCTGAAAAAAAGTCCTACAAATCCTACAAGTCAAATCCGGAACTTTTTCGCTGTTTTCAGCCCCAGCGTGTATTTCTCCATTCTTCTCGCCGGATGTATTGGGCAGAGCTGTATTACTATCCCTGGCGGCGAACCGCCGCTGAAAGCTCCAGAACTCTGCCAGCTTCGCAATCCAACTTTATCCCCCTGGCTGCTTCTTCCAAAAACGCCTGGGGCCGGGGGCCGGAGAAAGCGGCCCGCAGGGCCGCTCCAGGCCCCAGGCGGGAGGAGCGGAGCCCGTAGCCCTGCCGACGTGGCGGAGCGAGGNGACCGAGCGACCAGCCACGACGAGCAGGGGCCGTCTTGGGGGGACCCGCCGAGGCAGCGGCGCAGAAGGGCCGGAGGCGAACCCGCAGNGGCGCGTAGGGCGGGCCGCAGGCCCACCCGGAGCAGCCCAAGGGCGAGCCGCAGGACCGAGTGCCGGAGCCGTCCGAGCCGCCCGCAGGGCGTAGCGAGGCGAGCGGGGGGCCGAGACGGCGGCGGAGCGACGGGCGGGCACAGGCGGCGATAGCCCGAGGCCAACGGAGCCGGGGGCCTGGGTCCCCGGCGGAGTGGTGACGCGAAGCGGCAGGCCGAAGCCCCGGAGCAGCGGCGGTCCGTAGCCAGCGGCCCCCCTTCGCGGGGGCCAGTGGCGGAGGGCGGAAGCCGCTGCGCAGGGGGCCGATGGGTGCCCGCATACCTTTGGTGTTCCGGCGCAGCGCCCCGGATGGGGCCGAGCACGGAACAGGGGACCCAGCGATGGGGCTTGGCGGGCACTGCCCGTCAAGCTCCCTGAGCGGTCCCCCGCCATGCGAACAAGGGCGTCTGCCGACGGTCTCCGTCGGCGCTTCAAAAAAGAATGGCCCCTGAACAGCCATTGGCCGCTCCGAGACCTTATCCGGAACCGTATTGAATGCAAGTGCTTCAATAGCCCCAGTATTCAATATACCCCCACTCTGTATTTGTTTCCGTCCGGGTCCGGAGGACCCGGGCAGAGAAAGACTATTTTCGCTCCCCCGGAGTGCGTGAGCACTCCGGAGGAGCCTGTATTATCTCATGGTATCCTCATTGNTGGGAACTCTGCTGGTGATTTCCTCCGGCTTCACGTAGACGTCTTTGGNTGCATCATAGTTCCCACACATAAGGCGGAACATCAGCCAGTTGATACGCAGTTCAGCCTCTGAGCAGCAATCGGGCTTCTCCAATTCGGCGATGAAACGTTCTACCCAATCACTCATCTTGGAGTAATCCACTCTGAGTTCGCGTTCCATTTCTTCCTCCATTTTTTCCACATGCCTGATTTGCCTACGCTCTTCGTCTGTGTATTCTGTGAACTTCATTCGGCGGTTCATGATGGCTACCATCCTCTCCACAATATTTTGCTGCCAGGAAATTGGCTTAAAGGCCCCTGCCGACGGCGAAGCCGTCGGGGAAATTTGAGAGAGTTAATATATTTTGCTGACACAGCTGACGCAAAGCCCCTGCGCTNTATTATGATTGGTCCGTCCCCGGAGGGGACGGACCATAAAAGACTATATTCGTCCCCCGGAGTTCGTGAGCACTCCGGGGGAACCTGACTGATTACAGAATTGAATAAATACAAACTCCTTCGGTCTTTTCGGATAACTCCAGAACTTCACTTGCCATTTCCGGAGTCGTTCCGGTGGGCTGGCTGTAATAATTGCAGAGTTTCAATATAGCCTGTTCAAGATGCTTTTTTTCGGATTCTAAAAACGAGTTCTTACATTCCAAATCATAATTCTCGTAACGCGAATCTCTGTATTGGGCTTCCAGGCGCTCACACTTGGCTTGCAAAGCCGCATCTCTGGACTGCAAAGCCTTTATGGCTTCTATACCCTGGAGCAGTTGAAGTAAAGGCTCATTCCCCGCCGGGTTCTTGCGGAGGTCATCTATGTACATCGCTAGGTCCAGGGAAAAATCATCCTCATAGCTCTTATATACCCAGTTATCATCCAGAGGAAAGCCCATGTAATCATAGGGACCTTTGGAACGGGTACAAAGATAAAGAGGGATAGGCGGCAATTTGCGTTCCAGCTGTTCCAGCTCGCTCCAAAGGCGTTCCAACATAGGATACCGAGGGTCATCCTTCGGATTGATACCGTCTTCTTCAATCGTGGCTTGGTCCTCCCCGCGTTCAATACGCCATGTAAGTTCATCTAATTTCCACATGATAAACTTCTTTGCAGCCTCACAATAACCGGGTCTTTCCAACTCCTTTTCGATAAGGTCTGCGCATTCGTTTCCTGTGGAATATCCAATGCTGATTTCAAGGTCTCGGGCTTCAAAGGACTTTGTTAAATACTTGAATTGAATCTTTTCCTGTGGGATATGGTCCTTCGCTTCGTTTGGGTTTGTCATAGTGTTTATCTCACTTTCGTAATTTTTTGCCAGTCTTTGAAAATGGCCATAAGGCCCATGCCGACGGCGAAACCATCGGTAAATTAAAAGACTTTCTTGGCCTGCATTAGCCCACAATCGCGCCAAGCCGCCGCTTAACTTGTTTGATTGCGTTTTTATAACAATCTGAAGTCGGCGACGTTTGGTCTGGCAGTGCTATCTGTGAGCAGAATGGCGCTGATGCTGGATGCGGTGATGATGGACTGAACGAGGGCATGTACAAAATTGCCGAGACCAAAGCGCCTAACGGTTATTTGCTGCCCTACAAAAATTAGGTGGAAATTCATATTGACCCATCTAATATTACTCGGGGCGAAGAAGACGTTGACATCCGCCACCCGCATGTATATCACCATTGCCTTTCTGCAACATATTATACCGCAAACATGCCGTAAGGTCAATATATTTTGCCATTTTTCGAAACTTTTTCGGGCGTTAGAAGCCCAAAATGGAACCAATAAAAGGCCAAAATGGAACCATGCAATTCATAGTGCATGTTACGCAAAAAAATTGGTCACCGCNGGCTTTGTTTGGGCGTCGTTGATTTAAATGTAACCATATGGTTCTTGTTTGGTCCTGCGGTGTGCATTTGATTCATGCGACCGAGAATCTGTTCGAAATTTATTGATATATGAGCGTTTTCGTTTTGTTGATATGAATTTTAAGGCGTTGTTGTTTTCGATTTTTCCAATATTTTATTGGTTATTTTGTTTATTTTCTTTGATTTCTTTATGCGTTTGTGACTCGTTTTAGAAAATTTTGCTTGTATTTCTGGCAAAATCGGTGTAATATGTTAGCGTAAATGTGGATTGCAGTTTTCAAAACTTTCTTGTTTTTCAGCTTTTCTTCTTGGGCAAGAGGAATTTCTGTNAGGCAAGGCCGTTATTTTTATGGAGGTGCTTATGAATTCCAGTTAATATTATTCGAGCCATCCAAAATTTTTGCATGTATAAGGAGGTTTTAGAATCGTGCAAAAATGTTTTTCTAAGCTGAAGCGTGGTTTTGCTGCATTTCTGGTCATGCTCTCGCTTGTCGGCATGGTTCCATTCGAAGCATTTGACCTGACTATGACAGTGTTTGCTGCCGCTCCGGCGAATATTACGCTGAAGGACTTTCCGTCCGCTACGGGTACAAGTAAACCGTATTACTACTACAAGTCGCCTTTGCTTGGCAACGGGTCGTCCGGTAAGGGTCAGATGGCGCATGAGATTACTATCAAAGCGCCTGATGAAAATAACAAGATTCGCGAGCGTATTGCGTTTTGTGCGAATAATGGCAAGCGGCTTGGCGGTGGCTGTGAAGGCTCTAAGTGGGGCAGACCGGTTGAAATTACAAAAGATAGCAATAAGGCTCTTCATTTTGTTTGCTATATTGGTTTCTATCAGTATTACGCAATCAAAGATGACGAGGATTATTTAGGCGATGTGCCTTGTTTGGATGCTGGTAATACCCGGTATTGGTCTGAGGCTGCAACACAGGCTTATATCTGGTCTGTTAAAGCACAGCCAAACACGTTTGCGGCATTGTTTAGCGATTGGGACGATTCGCCTGAGTCTCGTGCTCCTGGTGTGAAGCCGTCTACGCCTGGCGGTAATGCTCGTTATCTTTTGGCACGTGAACGCGCATATGCCGGCGCCGGTAAGCTGGAAGCCAAGAATCAGCCTATGAAGTATACCTGTACTGAGGGAGACCTTGCCGGCAAAGTTGTCAGCCCGACTTCTGCTGAAGCCATTTGGGATTCTGAGATGAAGCTCTATAAGATGGCAAAAGGCTATGAAGATGGTTCTCTCGGCTGGGCTATTGCGCCTGAAGAATATTCTTTCTGGGAGTACGCTGGAAGCCGATGGTACACTTCTGGATGACACGCTGATTACCGGCGTCGACGGCTATATTGACTATGGCCCGCTGGTTCCTGGCGAGAGCTATGTCGTTACCGAAATCGAAGTGTGTGCAGACGCGTTCAAAATTTANAAAATCTTATAAAATATTTTGTAATTTTTGAAGACGCCTGATACGCAAAAAAAATTGGCCGCCGCAGGCTTTGCAGCCCACGGCGGTCTGATTTTGTTTATCACACGCGTTGTATTCCGGTGTAGTTCGCTCTGCCAATATAGCGTGCAATATTTACGTCATAGGCTGCCATCAGGGGCTCGTCGCCGGTCATCATGCGTTTGGGTCGTACAGGATGTTTGCGGCCTGGGCAATACCAGTTTGGGATGTTTCCGGCATCGGCCATGCTCGCGATAGTTTGGACAAATTTATTTCTGCCAAGGGGCTTTGGGCAAATGTGTTCACGGTTGACCCAGTTTGTGTACAGGGCGAACAGTATGCTGAACGAGTAAAACTGCCATTGCAGTTGCGGAACAATCTGGTTCACAAACATTTGCACGCTGTCTTGCTGCGAGACTTGTTCTGGTGCCGGAAGCGTTGGCACGGCAGGCGGCTGTCCGTAGATTTCTTCGTATGTTCCGACGGGATAGCCAGCTCTGGATAAGAAGTCCAGTACGACCGGCATCTGCTCTGCGGGAGTCTTGCGAAGTTCTTGAACGACTTTTAGGACGCTGTTGAGGTCGATTTTCGGATTGGCAGCGTCTGGAATCTGATAGCTGCCTGTCTTGCGTATCGCTGGCAATACTTCGGATGTGACCCAATGCCGGAATTTTTTGGCGTCTGGTTTGTTGGACCGAAGAATGACCGCATAAAGACCTGACTCGTTGATGATGACCATATTTTGCGGCCCACCAAGGGTATATATTTCACATATACCCTTTTCATCTTCGTCCAGCCTGTCCGCCATTTGCGACGTGTTCTTGACGCCTAGTATCTTGCAGACATCCGTTAGCACAAACCATAGTTCGCCATTTCGCTGAATAGTGCGTACATCTTTGTCTTGATATGTGAAAATTTGTAGTTTACTATTTGTCATGATGCGCCCTCCTTTCGTATTTGCAGCTTCCGGAAGGGTATATATTTCACATATACCCTTCTGGCAGGGGGNGNTGATTTGCNACCCCTTANCTTCNGGAATTCCCGCAACATGCCTGAGTTGACATGTTGCGACTGATTTTGCGTGATGCTTTATGCGTCACACACCTGCATGTATATCACCACCTTTCTAAAAAAATNGCCCCGGTCAGCCCCTGGCGGCGCTCAGCGCCGCCAATGTAAAAAAATTGGCCGCCGCAGGCTGTATAGCCCGCGGCGGTCTGATTTTGTTTCGCTNGTTCCTGTTNATNTGATTTTTGGGGGATTTGCTCCTAATACTATAACAAATACTAAGACAAAATGCTCCTAATNATTTATTCAGGTTCTTTGCGATTCTCAGGCGATAAATGCCTTACCAGAGGGTGTAGCGTAGCAGCTGTTGCAGATATGCTTGCTGCGGTCGGAAGACCAGAACCAGTTGGTGCTGGAATTGCCGCAAAGGTCACAGGTGCGGCCAGTGCTGGGAGTCGTACTCGGAGTCGTGCTGGGAGTCGTAGAACTGGAACCAGNGTTGCCGGAGNTATTAGCGTTCGACCCGCTGGAGCCGGTTGCTTTGCTAATTTGGAGATAGGGCACAGTGCTGTCAGTAGGATAGCGGGTGATGATGGTGTCATTGGTTCCCCAAGGCAGGTCACAGTTGAGGCAAATCACGGCATCTNGCTCATACCAGTGTACTTCGTATGAAGTGCCGGATTGGCATACAGTGTAGCCTGTNCTTCCGNAAAATACGCACTNNGCGGTTCCGGTGATAACCATTTTGTGTTCTTCGCTGTAAAATACGTNGCCGATGCGCACCTGACTAAAGTTCTTATGGGTTCTGACAGAAGCGGTTTTTCCAAAGATATAGTCGCTTGCCAAGGCCGCCCATCCACCGCACTGAGTTCCGCTGGCACCACTTACAGGTCTATAGATATTCGTGTAGATTTTGGTGCCAACTGTTGCATACAGCGTGCCATGAGGATATTTAGCTCTGAGCTCGTTCAGCAGGGCCTGAACGTTGGATTCGGTGATAGCTTTGCCATTGCTGAGGGTTGCTCCAGTTGTTGTATTGGAGTTGTCAGAACTGGACCCGGTGCTGGGCTTGGTGGTAGGCGTAGTCGTAGTGCCAGGCTTGGTGTCCGTCTTGCCGTCATCGTAGGTCGTATCGCCGGTGCTGGGCTTGCTGGTCGCGGGCGTGTACTGCATCATGCGATAAATCACGACACAGCCCTGTCCGCGGTTCATTATATTGTCACCTTTGAACGTTCCCAGTTTGTCATACCCTGTAATAATGCCCAGGGCGAACACATTTTTGACCGCATCCTGATATNTGCTGGGAATGGACTTGTAATCGGCAATCTTAGCCTGCGCCTCAGTCTTCTGAGCGTTGGTCGCGGTGAATCCCTTGGCTGTCATAATATTGGTCATGAGCTGGGCCATGTCATACCGGCTAATCGTCTGGTCCATGATGGACGCATCACCAAAGCCGTACTGGAAGCTGGTATTTTTAAGAACGCCTGCCATAGACAGCGCCTTCGTATTGGGCCCAAACCAGACGGCCTTATACGCGTCCGTGTCGTACTTCTTAACTTCATTGGGATAAAACGCACGGGAGAGCATGACGCAGAACTGGGCGCGGGTGACGGGATTGGTCGGCCGGAACGTGCCGTCAGAATATCCGGACGTGATGCCCTTGGCGGCGCAGTCCATGATGGCCGAGTAAAACCCGTGGGTGCGGGGAACGTCGCTGAAGCTGGAGACCAGAGGCAGTTCGTCATCAGACGCANTAGCATCTTCGGCGGGCTGNATAACATCCTCAGCCGGGATAATATCCTCGACGGGCTGGACTTCGCCAGGGTCAGACACAGGGTCTTCCNGGTAGNTACCGGGGTCGGTCCCACTGGTATCGTCGTACCCGGCAGCGAACACCGGAATGGCCAACGACGCCATCAGCGTCAAGGCCAAAATCAGGGACAGGATTTTCTTCATGGTGATTACCTCATTTCNCGCANATANATTTNGATTTGTGANTTNATCGCCTGAAGCGGCCGGGTCTGCCCGGCCGTTTTGGGCTTTTCTCTTCATTATGACTCCCGCCGGCGCTTGGCGCCGGCCGCTCCCGCGCCGTTATCTCACCGGCGCCGGCTGCTGCTGGCGCTTGCGCCAGGGCCGGCTTGCTCGTGGCGCCTGTATTTTATACGATANTTTGCTGTATGTCAACATGTCAGTTTTATAGCTTGTATTCAAGTAAAAACTTGTCATTTTACATAATCGCCTCATATATGAGGATTTTTGAGCAAGGCTTTTTCAAAAAATTTTTTGACCCTGCCAATCGCACGTTTTGCCAATAATTTATTGGGTATTTGATGGATTGGACCATAACTTTCAAGGCGCATTACTGGCCTGTTTTAGAAAATTTTACTTGTATTTGATAACTAATCGCGGTAAAATATCAAAGTAAATGTGGACCGTGGTTTTCAGAACTTTCTTGTTTTTCAGCTTTTCTTCTCGGGCAAGAAGAATTCCTGTCAGGCAAGGCCGTTATTTTATGGAGGTGCTTATGCAAGGCAATGATTCCAGTTGAGTGTCTTAGCAATTTTTCCAAGTTTTTGCATGACAAGGAGGTTTGATTGAACGTGCAAAAATATTTTTCTAAGCTGAAGCGCGGTATGGCGATGCTCTTGGCGTGCCTGTGTATTATTACGCTGGTGCCCATTGAGGCGTTTGCGGCTGACGGCGGAAGCAGTTTTCCGCAGACCATAAAATGCTTAAAGAGCCCGCCTATGGACCAGGGCTTTAGTATTCCGGGTATTTCCTCCGGCGACCGTGGCCTGCTTCACATTTTTACGTTTGAAGTAAACGGCGTGCCAACTATCGCTTTCTGCGCGAACCATCACAAGCGGATGAACGACAGCATGGAGGGTAAGACATATACGTTCTCCCGCATTATTGATGACCCGCTGTTAAANGCGTTCTTGTCTTACTATAATTTCCNAGTAAACAAGAATGGCTGGCCTGTTGAGCAGCCGCCAAAGTCCCAGTGCGGAAATGAAATGATNGANNATGGCTGGNTACAGNCGATTGTTTGGGAGCTGATAACAAACGGAAGCGCGTATAAGCATTGTTTGGAGCTTGACTTTGAAGCGAAAAAAGCTTGCGTCGAGTCAGGCGGAAATCCAGGAAATATCAAGTTTGGTCTTTCTGATGCCGGTTTTTCCGAAATGCTGAATCTGGCAAAAGCCAGATTAAAAGGCTATAAGGCNGTCAACGGCACGTATATCAAGTCTGACCGGGCCGAACAATTTGGCTGGTCCGAAGAATACGAGTGCGTTGACCTCATGACGGCGTATCTGGGCGCTGCGATNTCCGGCCAATACGGTAACTGGACGTTTGCGATGTATAACGCTCCTGACAGCGCGTTCCAGCCCANGATTGTGCCGATTCCTGAGACGGCTAAGCCTGGTGATGAGGAAATCTGGGCGAAAGTCAAGAAGGTTGATGGCGACGGCAATCCGCTCTCTGGCGCTGAGTTCAAGTTCTCTTATACTACGCCGACGACTGGTGAGCAAGTAGCCGGAACCGCGACTACGGGGTCCGATGGCTACGCCTATATCCGGATTAGTTCTACACAGCTCGGCGGTCAATCGCAGGCCGAGATTTTCGCTCAAGAGACGAAAGCTCCTGCCGGGTATCAGTTGATTACGACAACGGTTTCCGGAACAGGCACGACTGTTGCTAATGGTAGTNGTGGAACGGCGGTTGACTTGGCTGTTGGCGGTGTGGTGAACACACCTCCTCCGCCTCCTGGTCCGCCTACGGATATTATCCGTAAAATCGACTCCCGGACAAAGCAGGGTGTTGGTCCGGCCACGTTCCACTTTGAGGGCAACTCTCAGGGCGGCGTTGGCACCGGCGGTTCCGCAGCGGCTGCTTCTCTTTCCGCTCTGGCGGTTCAGTACGCGGCGGCCGGCAATTTTGAAATGGAAGTCGCGGGTTCTACCGGCTTTGTTGGCTGCGACTTGCCAATCAAGTTGACAGACGGGTCGACCAAGACACTGAAGGCCGGCACGGCGTTCACGATTCTGTCTGAAAATGGCAAAACATGGGCTGTTCGCACGTCTGAGGCAAATGGCAGTCTTGAGGGCTTGGTTGATAATACATATTGTATGATTAACCTGCCTGACGTGCTTCCCTCTATCGAATACGACATTCTGAACGCAAATTCTGCCAAATACGCCGTTGGTAATCTGCCATTGTCTGGCGTAACAGGCGAGAACCTGTACGGCAATCTGAAAATGCCCAACGCCCGGCTTGGCAGAGACGAGTATATCGTGCCAATTATGTATGCCACGGCGAAGAAATGGGCTGCCGTGCAAAATGCATTGACGGCATCCGGCGATGGTCTGATTTTCTACGACGCGTATCGGCCGTTCGACGTCCAGAAGAAGGTCAAGGCGGCTGTCGATTTGGTTGAGAAGAAGCCCGAGTATAGCGCATTGCTGACGGATTCCAATGGTTGGCATAAGGGCTGGTTTATTTCCCAGAACATTTCCAATCATCAGCGTGGAACGGCTGCTGATGTTGGCCTGAAAAGCGCCCGCAACAGTATGCCTTCTCAGATTCATGACCTGAGCATCAACGGCGTTGTGTATAACAAGCCCAGCCAAAATCCACCTGAGAGCGATTTGAAAGCGTCGGTCAAGAATAACGCCGGTGCCATGAAGCTGCATACGACGTGCATGAACGCCGGTTTGTCCCCGCTCGCGTCCGAGTGGTGGCATTTTGACGATGACGCGACCCAGGCTGTGGTTAAGACCCGGAATACAGGCGGTTTTTATGTGTCCGAGTGCCTGAGTACGGCCCCCGATAAGGCCGAGGAAGAAGGCGGTTCAGGTTCTTCTGCTACCACGCCAACGCCCGGCGGCTCTGGTTCTGGTTCCGGAACGGGTTCTGGCTCTGGAACTGGTTCTGGCACAGGCACAGGCTCTGGCTCTGGTACAGGTTCCGGTTCTGGTTCCGGTGGTATGACTGGTTCCAGCACGACGGGTTCTTCCGGTCCGAGCATGGGATATGTTTCTCATGACATGGATACAGATGAGAATGGTAATCTTGCCATCCAATGGTGGGACCCCACTGGTGACAATTATATCGCCCCCGGTGATTATACTGTTACCGAGAAGACGCCCCCTCCGGGTTATAAACTCGACACGACGGCGCGGCATCTGACCCTTGGCTTTGATGCCGACGGTAATCCGATGCATTCCGGCAACCTGGAATTTGCCAACGACCCGCTGCGGCGTATTAAAATCAAAAAGGTATCGGCTGATGGTGAGCCTTTGGCTGGCGCTCAGTTTGATATTTACCGCAACGGCCAAAAGGTTGGCTCCGAGGAGACCGGCTCTGACGGTACGTTTGTTTGGGCCGGNGATGGCGGTNTTGAGGACGGCTATTACACGTTCATTGAGACATCTCCGCCTCCTGGATACCTGCTGCCGTTGGAAAACGAACATTNCATTTGGCTGGAAGCGTCTGACATTCATGACGATATGGAAGTCATGTTGACGTTTGTAAACTATAAGGAATCCAGCATCGTTATCAAGAAATATATTGAGGGTACTACGCTTCCGCTGGAGGGTGCGACGTTTGANGTCCAAATCGNAGGCGAGATTCTTGGCACGTTCAAGAGTGGCCCGGATGGTACGACTGAGATTACGCCANACGTGTATGGAAAATTCTTGCAGAAATACGGCNGGACCAATCGTTCCAGTTGGACAATCGGCGTCCGCGAAGTAACTCCGCCCGCTGGATACCTGCTCAGTGACGACCAGTGGCAGTTTGCGGAGCTGCATCAGGGTGAAATTCTCAAAGAGTTCGTTTTCGAGGATATTCCGTATCCCGAAATCCAAATCANGAAGCGCGATACGAACACTCGCGAGCCTCTGGCTGGTGCAACGTTTGAAGTCATGGNTGACGGTCATTCTATCGGCGATTATACGACCGGCGATGATGGTATGATTACCATTAACTATGAATCTTACAAGCGCTTCTTGGGCGACGAGGGCACCGACGACGGCTANTCTGACAAGAAATTGTTCGACATTTCCATNCGGGAGAAAACCGCTCCCGAGGGCTATCTGATTGATGACAATGGCTGGCAGGTCAAGCCGCTGTATCGCAGCCAAAGCCCGTTGGTTTTTGAAGCTAACGATACGAAGTATCCTGAAATCTGGGTGCGCAAAATCGACCATGAAACCGGCGAGCCTCTTGCTGGCATGACTTTTGAAGTCGAAATCGACGGCAAGAAGTTAAACGCTCAGTGGACAACGACCGAAGAAGATGNCGTTGAACGCGANGGCTGGCATAAAATCACGTTCGAAGAATACAAAGAATTCTTGAACACCCAGGGCGGCAATGAGCTTGACGAGCGCGGCTATACGATTAAAGTTACGGAGACGTCTGCGCCGCAATTTTANANCAAAGACCGCCAGCTTGGTTCTGAATCCGGTGCGGATTACACGATTGTCCGGCAGTTAAATTCTAACTCCAGCCGNGTCGANTTTACTTTCGAAGATACCCATTATCGGTCTTTGAAAGTCCGCAAAATTGACTCTGAAACCCAATGGCCTTTGCTTGGCGCAGAGTTCACGCTCAAGCTTATTCGTCTGGAAAACCAGGACCTGAACGCGAGCAAGCCAAATGGCTGGGGCGACGGTGTTTCTAAAGTCGGTAAGACGAACGACCAGGGCGAATACGTGTTCGAAAACCTGCCCAATGGCGAATATTTATTAACCGAAACACATGCTCCGCAGGGTTATCATGGCATTGATGACACGGATACGACTAAGCGTGGTTATTGGACTGATACAAGACTTCCTGGCAGCCGGACTATCGTTATTACGTCCAGCTCCGGTTCCGACGGTGCCGGTGGTAATCCTGACGCGGCGAACCGTGTTATTGAGTACACGTATGCCAACGAGCCCAAGTCCGGTATCAAAATCTTCAAAAAAGATGGCGTGACCGGGCATTCCATTGAAGGCGCGAGATTCAGAATCACGCCGCTGTCTCCTCTGGAAGAAGCCTCCTGGGAAGAAGTCACGGATTCTAACGGTCTTATTGTTATCGAGAACGATTTGAAGTACGGCACTTACATGATTGAGGAACTTGAAGTTCCTGCTCCTTATCATGTGGACCATACGCCTCAGTATATCGAGCTCAATGACCAGCATGACGCGTATTCTGTGACGTTGAACAATTATGCTGACGGCATGGTGTATATTCGGAAACTGGATTCCAAGACCGGTCTGCCGGTTGCCGGAGCCCGGTTCGAAATCCGGAAAGCCGACGGTACGCTGCTGGATGACACGCTGATTACCGGCGTCGACGGCTATATCGACTATGGCCCGCTGGTTCCCGGTGAGAGCTATGTCGTGACTGAAATTGAGGCGCCTCCCGGATATACGATTTCTAATCCCAGTGTGCAGCCGTTTACTGTTCCTGAAAATGCGTCCGGCTGGGTCAAGAGCCTGATTTTCAAAGATGACCCGCTATGCAATCTGTGGCTGCGCAAAATTGATGCTGAAACCGGCCTCGGCCTGCAANGCGCCGTGTTCNAGATTCGTACTGGCGAAGGCACTATCATTCGCCAGAATGAAGTGACTGACCAACAGGGTTACGTGAAAGTCGACGGTCTTATCGAGGGCAGNTATCTTGTCCGTGAGACCAAAGCCCCGAACGGCTATATGCTGGACGATTCCGACCATCATGTGGTTCTGCGTTCCGGTCAGACAGAAGTCGTTTTGATTGAGAACACAAAGCCGGGCGGACTCGTGATTTACAAAATCGACGCCGCTACAAAGCAGCCCCTGGAAGGCGCTGTGTTCCAGCTGTATGACATCAACGATACGCCGATTGGCGCTCCTGTGAAGACCGGCAAAGACGGTTATGCCCGTTGGGCTGATTTGACTCCCGGCCAGTATCAGGTTGAAGAAATTACTGCGCCTGATGGCTATCAGCGTACAACTGGCCGCAGAAAGTTCTAAGTGAAAGAGNTTAATTCTATCACTTATGAATGGCCGAACGCTGAGGAAGCGACGATTACGATTTATAAGCGCGACGGCGAGACGTTGCTGCCTCTGGGCGGAGCGGAGTTCGAGATNCGCAAAACAAAATGAATTTTTGGAAGATNCACTGATTGCCTGTATGGTAATCAGTTTTATTATATAGTCTCCTTTCTTTTCCTTGTTTTTCTCACGGCAAAGCAGAAGATTTTCAGAGCAGGGTCAGGGGGACGATTAACNGTCCCCCTTCCCGCTTTGCTGGGGATACGCCGGGGGGCTTGCCGTGAGGAAAACAAAAATCGTGCCGTGCGGACGCAATAATCCCAACACGACACGATATATCATANCAACACAGCGGTNTCCCCTTGCCAAAGATTCCAGNAGAGGGTATAATAAGCCCGTGGTGCGTTTTATCGTTGTGTGGACAAGAGCGATTTGTCCGCATAGTCTCAGGAGGGTTGCCGCCCTCCTGGGACACCGCACTATTCAGTTTTCCTCACTCGTTATTGTACGCTTATGACTCTGAAATAGCAAGCCCCATTTATAAGATTTGCAAAAGCAAGACGCCTCTTCCCGGATTGCTCCAGGTGAAGGCGTCTTTTCTTCTGCCCATCTTTAACCGAATATAGTCTTTTCTTTCCCCGTCCCCTGCGGGGCCGGGGAAAATAGTCTTTCTCCGCCCGGCCCCGCAGGGGCCGGAAATACACTCTGAGGGTTCGCATGAAGCCGGACAAGAAGCCGAAAAACTTTTCGGAAAAGCCTTATACAACTTATACGCTTCAAGACACGGCAACGGCCAGAATGAATCCATCAGGTCAAATAGAAGCCAGAATAAATCCATCAGGCCAAAATGAAACCATAAGGCCAAAGCCGAACCGGAAAGCATGTGAAAGCGCACGGAGGGCTGTCTGCGTCACATCCCCTTATGCCCTTCCGTGGATTTTGGGTGT
>NZ_CAJMXG010000060.1:0-14777 GCF_905219725.1 Oscillibacter sp. CU971 | reverse complement strand
TCACCGTGGCGGCCCTGGCCTCCGGCTATGAGGAAGCCTATCCCGGCATGTGGCAGGAGGTCTGCGACGCTTTCACCGCCGAGACCGGCGTGAAGGTCAACCTGATCTGCGACAAGAACCTGGAAGACGTCATCGGGCCCTCTATGCAGGGCGGCGACTTCCCCGACGTCATCCACCTGGCCACCGGCCGTGAGAAGGGCCTCACCGAGCAGTTCATCAAGGACCGCAACATCGCCGAGCTCACCGACGTGCTGTCCATGACCATCCCCGGTGAAAGCGTGANNGTCTCCCACAAAATTGTCGGCGGCTTCACCGACACCTCCGTGACGAATCCCTATGGCGACGGCGTGACCTACCTGGCCCCCATGTTCTACTCTCCCTGCGGCCTGTTCTACAACGCGGGCCTCTTCGAGGAAAAGGGCTGGACCGTCCCCGCCACCTGGGACGAGATGTGGGAGCTGGCCGAGAAGGCCCAGGCCGAGGGCAGCTACCTCTTCACCTATCCCACCACCGGCTACTTTGACGCTTTCCTGTACGCCCTGATGTACTCCGTGGGCGGCCCCGACTTCTTCAACAAGGCCACCACCTATGCCGAGGGCATCTGGGACACCCCCGAGGCCCAGCAGTGCTTCGACATCATCGCCAAGCTGGCTTCTTACACGAACCCCGTCACCCCCGCCCAGGCCAATGACCAGGACTTCACCCAGAACCAGCAGCTGGTGCTGGACAACAAGGCCCTGTTCATGCCCAACGGCACCTGGATCGTCGGCGAGATGGCCGAGGCTCCCCGGGCCGAGGGCTTCCAGTGGGGCATGACCGCCCTGCCCGCCGCCAAGGCCGGCGGAAACGGCGCCAGCTACTGCTGGCTGGAGCAGGCGTGGATTCCCGCCGCCGCTCCCAACCTGGACGCCGCCAAGCAGTTCGTGGCCTTCCTGTACAGCGACGCGGCCTGCGCTATCTTCGCCAAGGGCGGCGCGGTGCAGCCCGTGCCCGGCCTGACCGACAACCTGGAAGGCGACAACAAGATGTTCTACGCCATCTATGACAACGGAGCCGACGCGGCCATGGGCAACTTCGCGGCCTACAACGCCGTGGCGGGCCTTGGCACCGTCCGCGAGGTCTTCCTGGACCCCGTCAACGGCCTGGTGAACGGCAGTGTGACCGTGGACCAGTGGGTCAGCGACATCAAGGCCGCCAGCGACCAGATGCGGGCCAACATCATGGGCTGAGCCCCGCGTCAAAAACCGCATAGTCCGTAATCCGTGGGCGGCGGCGAGTGTTTCTGCTCGCCGCCGCCTGTTTTACTTCCGCGATATGACCCGAAAGGAGTGGATTTCCTATGCGCAGCAGCAAGAGCCGGGGGCGGTTCCTGACCCTGTGCGTCGCCCCGGCGGTGATCCTGTACTTCGTATTCATGATTCTGCCCACCCTGAATGTGTTCCGCATGTCCCTGTTTGAGCGGGGGGCCTACTCGCCCACGGAGACCTTCGTGGGCATGGCGAACTTCCAGGCTCTGGCGAAGGACGTGAAATTCATCACGGCTATGCAGAACACGATTCTGCTGATCGTCACCGTGACGCTTATCACCTTTTTCTTCGCCATCGCATTCGCGGCGATTCTGACCCGGGAGAAAATAAAGGGGCAGAACTTCTTCCGCATCGTGTTCTACATTCCGAATATTCTCTCCGTGGTGGTCATCGCCGGCATCTTCTCCGCCATCTACAAGCCGGAGAACGGCATGCTGAACAGCATCCTGTCCTTCTTCAAGGGGGAGACNGTCATGGTCCTCTGGAAGGNCCAGCCCATGGTCATCGTCAGCGTCATCATCGCCATGGTCTGGCAGGCCATCGGCTATTATATGGTCATGTACATGGCCTCCATGTCCGCCGTGCCTGAAAGCCNCTACGNGAGCGCCGNGCNGGACGGCGCGGGGCGGNTGACCCAGTTCTTCCAGCTGACCCTGCCTTTGATTTGGACCAACATCCGTACCACGCTCACCTTCTTCATCATCTCCACCATCAACATGGCGTTCCTGTTTGTCAAGGCCATGGTGGCTAAGGGCATGGCCGATGTGGGATTGAGCTTCATGTACGCCCAGAAGGACGCCGGGCTCTACGGCTATTCCATGGCGGCGGGCGTGGTGATTTTCCTGTTCTCCTTCCTGCTGTCCGCCCTGGTGAACTGGGTGACGAAGCGGGAAGTGCTGGAAATGTAAGGGGGCGAGGATATGACGAAGGAAAAGAAAGGCATGTCCGGCGAGACGCTGTATAAAATCTTCATCTATGTGGTATTGATTACCCTGGCCGTGGTCATCATCGTGCCGGTGGCCTGGGTGTTCCTGGCCTCCATCAAGCAGAACAGCGAGTTCTACGGAAACCCCTGGGCCCTGCCCGCGGGCTTTTACTGGCAGAACTTCGCGGAGGCGTGNANCGCCGCCNNCATGGGCAGCTATATGCTCAACTCCGTCCTGGTGACGGCCCTGTCCCTGGTGCTGCTGCTGGTGATTGCCCTGCCCGCGGCCTACTGCCTGGCCCGGTTCCGCTTCCGGGGGAGCCGGTTTTTGAACACCTGCTTCATGGCGGGGCTNTTTATCAACNTGAACTACATCGTGNGGCCCATTTTCCTGATGCTCCGGGACGGGGACGCGTGGCTGAAAAACCTGGCGGGGAACGGCTTTTTGCTGAACAACCTGGTGGTGCTGGCGGTGGTGTATGCCTCCACGGCCCTGCCCTTCACCATCTATCTGCTCTCCGGCTACTTCGCCACCCTGCCCCACGACTTTGAGGAAGCCGCCTACATTGACNGCGCGGGCTATGGACAGGCCATGATCCGCATTATCTTCCCCATGGCCCAGCCCTCCATCATCACCATCATTCTCTTCAACTTCCTCTCCTTCTGGAACGAGTACATCATCTCCATGACGCTGATGAGCAGCGCCCAGGGGCAAAAGACCCTGCCCGTGGGCCTTTTGAANCTTATGCAGGCCCAGCAGTCCTCGGCGGAATACGGCATTCTCTACGCGGGCCTTGTGCTGGTGATGCTGCCCACGCTGATTCTCTACATGTGCGTACAGAAGAAGCTGACCCAGGGCATGACCGTGGGCGGACTGAAAGGATGAGGTGACGGTATGAAATTTTGGAAAGAGCACATGGGCCTCCGGGCGCTGTTCATCGCGGGTTTCTTTTTCGCGGGGCTGGCCCTGGTCGTCTTCGGCTGGACCCTGACGGGGCAGATGAAGGGCCTGGGGCTGATGATCCTGGNCGTGATTCTGCTGCTGGCGGCGCTGCTGGTGTACAACAAGCCCTTTGAGGGNGACAAAGGCNCTGGCCTCTAAGGAGNGTAACGCATGAGTGATTTACAGAACAAGGGCCGGGTGNCCATTNCCACGGACGTGGACGTGGTTCCCGAGACGCTGGCCCTGCTGGAGCGCTGGGGGGCCGACGCCATCCGGGACTGCGACGGCNCGGACTACCCGGAGGAATTGAAATCCGTGGGGGCCAAGGTCTACGCCACCTACTACACCACCCGGAAGGACAACGCCTGGGCGAAAGCCAACCCCGACGAGGTCCAGCAGTGCTACATTATGACCGCGTTTCACACCGCCTCCGGCGGGCCGCTGTCCATCCCTCTTTTGAAGGGCGTCAGTGAGGAACTGCTGAAGGTCAACGACCGGGACNACATCAAGCGCTGNTGGGNGGTCATGGACCGCACCGCGGGAGCGCCCCTGGCTCCGGAGAAGTGGGACTACGACGCTGAAAGCGGCGCGGTGGTGATTCCCGCCCCGGAGGCGTTCCACGACTACACGGTCAGCTTCCTGACCTATCTTATCTGGGACCCGGTCCACATGTACAACGCCGTCACCAACGACTGGAAGGACTTCGAGCACCAGATTACCTTCGACGTCCGCCAGCCCAAGACCCGGAAGTTTACCATGGAGCGGCTGCGGAAGTTTATAAAGGACCACCCCTATGTGGACGTCATCCGCTACACCACCTTCTTCCACCAGTTCACCCTGATTTTCGACGAACTGAAACGGGAGAAGTACGTGGACTGGTACGGCTACTCCGCCTCCGTGTCCCCCTATATCCTGGAGCGGTTTGAGAAGGAGGCCGGCTACAAATTCCGGCCGGAATTTATCATCGACCAGGGGTATTATAACAATCAGTATCGGATTCCCTCCAAGGAGTTCCAGGATTTCATGGCGTTCCAGCGGCGGGAGGTAGCGGCCCTGGCAAAGGAAATGGTGGACCTCACCCACGAGCTGGGCAAGGAGGCCATGATGTTCCTGGGGGACCACTGGATCGGCACGGAGCCCTATCTGGAGGAGTTCAAGTCCATCGGCCTGGACGCCGTGGTGGGAAGCGTGGGCAACGGGTCCACCCTGCGCCTCATCTCCGACATTCCCGGCGTGANGTATNCGGAGGGGCGCTTCCTGCCCTACTTCTTCCCGGACACCTTCCACGCGGGAGGGGACCCGGTGAGAGAGGCCCGGGAGAACTGGNTTACCGCCCGGCGGGCCATTCTCCGCAAGCCCATCGACCGCATCGGCTACGGCGGGTACTTGAAGCTGGCCTGTGNATNCCCGGAGTTCATCGATTATGTGGAGTCCGTCTGCAAGGAGTTCCGGGAGCTTTATGTCCACATCAACNGGGCCAAGCCTTACTGCGCCAAGACCGNGGCGGTGCTGAACTGCTGGGGAAGGGCCCGGTCCTGGGGCTGTCACATGGTCCACCACGCCCTGTATCAAAAGCAGAACTACTCCTACGCCGGGGTCATCGAGGCCCTGTCCGGCGCACCCTTCGACGTGCGGTTTTTGAGCTTCGATGATTTGAAGAACAACCCCCACGCCCTGGACGNGGTGGATGTTATCTTGAACNTCGGCGGCGGGGACACCGCCCACACCGGCGGGGCCGTCTGGGAGGAGCCGGAGGTATCCGCCGCGGTGAAGCGCTTCGTCTGGAACGGCGGCGGCTTCCNCGGCGTGGGCGAGCCCTCNGGCCACCAGTACCAGGGACGCTATTTCCAAATGGCCCCGGTGCTGGGAGTTGAAAAGGAGACGGGCTTTACACTGGGCTACGACAAGTACAACTGGGAGGAGCACCGCTTCCACTTCATCCTGGNGGACGCGGAGGGCCCCNTGGACTTCGGAGAGGGCCAGCGGAGCGTCTACGCCCTGGAGGGGGCGAAGGTGCTGGTCCAGCGGGACCGGGAGGTCCAGCTGGCGGTAAACGCCTTTGGCTCCGGCCGGGGGGTGTATATCTCCGGCCTGCCCTATTCCTTCGAAAACTGCCGCCTGCTCCACCGGGCGATTCTCTGGGCCGCCCATGGGGAGGACCGCCTGGAAAAGTGGTTCTCCTCCAACTGCCGCGTAGAGGTCCACGCCTATGTGGAGAGCGGACGCTTCTGCGTGGTGAACAACACCTGCGAGCCTCAAAGCACCACCGTTTTCCGTGGAAACGGGTCCGGGTTCCCGCTGGAACTGGCCGGGGGCGAAATCCGGTGGTATGAGGTTTAACGCTCCGCCCGGCCTCAGCGGAAAATTAACTCCAAAATTTTTGATAAACGCAAGCTGCTCTCAGACATGAAAGAGCCTTGAGAAACGGGGGAGATTGCGATGACTTTACCAACGCCGGTCCGAAAGGGGCGCGCTTCCGGCCTTAGCGGCTGGCGGCGGCAATACGAAGCGCTGCGGACGACCGCCGTACAGGCTGCGGAATGGATCCGTCCCGGGGACGCGGTGGCGGTCAGCGGCTCGGCCAACTGGCCCTATGCCGTGCACGGAGCCCTGGCGGAGCGGCTGCGGTCCCTGGCGGGACGGATCGAGCTGCTGTCCCTCTATGCCCCGCTGGACACCGCGCTGCTGGCCCCGGAGAACGCGGACCTGGTNTCCTATCAGGCCAATTTCTTCTCCGGCGAGCGGCTGCTGGCCAAACAGGGAAATGTCTGGTACGTCCCCGCCCACCTCAGCGCCACCGGGGACTGGATGTGCGCCCGGCAGCCCCGGGCGGCGGTGATTGCCTGCTCCCCTCCGGATGAAAACGGGTGGATGTGCCGCTCCCTCTGGGGGGCCAGCGTCCCCCGGGCGGTGCTGGAACAGGCGGAGACCGTCGTGGTTGTTGTGAACAGCGGACTCCCCTCCTTTTCCAGCGGCGGGGAGGGACACATGCTGTTTCACGTCTCGGAGGCGGACGCCATTGTAGAGGACAGCCGTCCCCCGGCGGAGCACCCGCCCGTCCCGGCGGGAGAGACGGACCGCCGCATCGCGGCGTACATCGCGGAGCTGATCCCCGACGGGGNCTGCGTCNAATTCGGCCTGGGGGGCCTGGCCAACGCTGTGGGCGAGTGCCTGGTGGACGCGGGAAAGCGGGATCTGGGGCTCCAGACGGAGGTTATCGGAAACTGCGTCATGGAGCTGATGAAAAAGGGCGTCCTGAACAACAGCCGCAAGCAGACCTGTCCGGGCCAGTCCGTGGGCGCTTACTTCATCGGGGACAAGCGCCTGTGGGACTTCGCCCGGGACAACCCGGCCTTTTGCCAGAAGGACATCCACTGGACCAACGATCCCCGCCGCATCGCTCAGAACGACCGGGTGGTCTCCATCAACAACGCCATGGAAATCGACCTCACCGGACAGGTCAACGCCGAGAGCGTAGGGCCCCGGCAGTACTCCGGCACCGGGGGCCAGCTGGAATGGGTGCTGGGCTCCCAGTGGTCCAAGGACGGGAAGAGCATCATTGCCCTCCGCTCCAGCTACCGTGACAAGGCGGGAGTCCTCCGCTCCAAGNTTGTTCCCCAGCTCCCGCCGGGAAGCACCGTCACCACCCCCCGCACCTGCGTCCAGTACGTGGTCACGGAATACGGCGTGGCGGACCTGAANTACAAAAGCGTTCTGGAACGGGCCCGGGCCCTCATNGCCATCGCCCATCCGGACTTCCGGGCAGAGCTGTCCCGGAATCTTTTGGGAACCCTCCTTTGAGGGTTCCCGTTCTTTTTTCCGGAACCCNCTAATCGGAANGNATTGGCAAACTCCCTCCTNGACAGTCTGATGTCTGCGTGCGATAATAGACATATGAATTTTACAGCCTGGTATCCAGCGGACCGGGCAGATGAGAGAAGGGGGATTTTATGAAACGCAAGACCATGGACGGCAACGAGGCCGCCGCCTACGCAAGCTACGCCTTTACCGAGGTCGCGACCATCTACCCCATCACGCCCTCCAGCCCCATGGCGGAGCATGTGGACACCTGGGCCGCCAACGGGATGAAAAACATCTTCGGCCAGAGCGTGCGCCTCATGGAGATGCAGAGCGCGGCCGGGGCCTGCGGGGCCATGCACGGCTCGCTGGAGGCCGGGGCCCTCACCACCAGCTACACCGCCAGCCAGGGCCTGATGCTGATGGTGCCGCCGCTGTACCGGATTTCCGGCCAGCTCCTCCCCGGCGTCATTCATGTGGCCGCCCGGACCGTGGGCACCAGCGCCTTCTCCATCTTCGGGGACCACTCGGACGTGATGGCCTGCCGCCAGACGGGCTTTGCCCAGCTGGCCAGCTCCTGCGTGCAGGAGTGCATGGATTTAGCCGCCGTGGCCCACCTCTCCGCCATCAAAAGCCGGGTGCCCTTTATGCACTTCTTCGACGGCTTCCGCACCAGCCATGAGATTCAGAAGATCGACGTGCTGGACTACGGGGACCTTGCCAAAATGGTGGACCGGGAGGCCCTGGACCGCTTCCGGGCCAACGCTTTAAACAGCGAGCATCCCCTGATGCGCTCCACCGTCATCAACCCGGACACGGCCTTCCAGCTCCGGGAGGCGGTGAACCCCTACTACGACGCGGTGCCCGGCATCGTGGAGGACTATATGGCCCGGATGTCCGCCCTGACGGGGCGGGACTATAAGCTCTTCAACTACTATGGCGACCCGGAGGCGGAGCAAATCGTCATCGCCATGGGCAGCGTCTCCGGCTGCCTCCAGGAGGTGGTCCGGTATCTCAACGCCCAGGGCCGCAAGGCGGGCTTCCTCCAGGTCCGGCTCTACCGGCCCTTCAGCGCCGCCCATTTCCTGGCGGCCCTGCCGGAGAGCTGCCGGCGGTTAACCGTGCTGGACCGGACCAAGGAGCCCGGCGCAAGCGGCGAGCCCCTCTATAAGGACGTCTGTTCCGTCCTCCAGCAGGGGAACCGCCGGGTCCAGGTGCNGGGCGGGCGGTACGGCCTTTCCAGCAAGGACACCACCCCCGCCCAGATGATCGCCGTCTACGACAANANGNCCGGGGAGCAAAAGGACCATTTCACCGTGGGCATCACTGACGATGTGACCCACCACTCCCTGCCCGTCGGGGAAAACGTGGTCACCGCCGACAGCCGGACCATCAGCTGCAAGTTCTGGGGCCTGGGCTCCGACGGCACGGTGGGGGCCAATAAAAACTCCATCAAGATCATCGGGGACAACACGGACCAATACGTCCAGGCCTACTTTGAGTACGACACCAAGNAATCCGGCGNCGTGACGAANAGCCACCTCCGCTTCGGCCACACCCCGATTCTCTCCACCTACTACGTCACCATGGCGGACTTCATCGCCTGCCACAATCAAAGCTACATCACCAAGTACGACATCGTAAACGAGCTCAAGGAGGGCGGAATCTTCCTCCTCAACTGCAACTGGTCCGACGCGGACCTGGAAGCCCATCTCCCCAACAAGGTCAAGCGCCTCCTGGCGGAGCGGAAAGCGAAGTTCTATACCATCGACGCGGGCGCCGCCGCCCAGGCCATCGGCCTGGGGAACCGGACCAACAGCGTCCTCCAGGCCGCCTTCTTCAAGCTCTCCGGCGTGCTCCCGGTGGACCAGGCGGTGGACTACATGAAGGCCGCCATCCAGAAAACCTATGGCCGCAAGGGCGACAAGGTGGTCCGCATGAACTGCGCCGCCGTGGACGCGGGTTTGGCGGGCCTCCATGAGATCGCCGTCCCCGCCGCNTNGNCAGCCCTCGCCGGCGAGTCGGAGGAGAANGACACCACGTCCCCCTGGTACGTCCGCACCGTCATGCGGGCCGTCAACGCCCAGAAGGGCGACCAGCTCCCCGTCAGCGCCTTCCGGGACGCGGCGGACGGAAGCGTCCCCATGTCCACCTCCAAATACGAGAAACGGGGCTTTGCCTCCCATGTGGCATGCTGGCTTCCCGAAAACTGCATCGGCTGCAACCTGTGCTCCCTCATGTGCCCCCACGCCGCCATCCGGCCCTTCCTGCTAAATGAGGAGGAGGTCCAAAAGGCCCCGGCGGACTACGTGACCAAGGAGGCCAGGGGCAAGGGCTTCGAGGGCCTGCGCTTCCGCATCCAGGTGGCCCCCCTGGACTGCACCGGCTGCGGCACCTGCGCCGCCGCCTGCATTGCCAAGGAAAAGGCCATCGTCATGGAGCCCATCGAGAGCCAGATGCCGGAACAGCCCAACTGGGATTACAGCCTCTCCCTCTCCCCCAAGGAAAACCCCATGAACAAGTTCACCGTCAAGGGCAGTCAGTACGAGCAGCCCCTGCTGGAGTTCTCCGGGGCCTGCGCGGGCTGCGGCGAGACGCCTTACATGAAGCTCCTCACCCAGCTCTTCGGCGAGCGCATGGTGGTCGCCAACGCCACGGGCTGTACCCAGGCGTGGGGCTTCAGCGTCCCCAGCTATCCCTATACCACCAAGCCCAACGGACGGGGCCCGGCCCTCTCCAACTCCCTCTTTGAAAACAACGCCGAGTACTCCCTGGGCATGGTCCTCAGCGTCCGCCAGCAGCGGCTCCGCCTCCAGCGGGCAGTCCGGGAGCTGCTGGAGGAGACGAAGGACGAGGCCCTGAAAGCGGCCCTCTCCGCCTGGCTGGAGGGCTTCGNGGACAAAGAGCGGACCATCGCCCTCAGCGACGCGGTGATGGACGCCCTGCAAAGCACCGCCGAGACCGGGGAGCGCGTCGAGGCCGTCCGCAAGGCCCAGGACCAGCTGGTTAAAAAGAGCATGTGGATGTACGGCGGCGACGGCTGGGCCTATGACATCGGCTACGGCGGATTGGACCACGTACTGGCCTCCGGGGAGGACGTGAACATCCTGGTGGTGGACACGGAGGTCTACTCCAACACCGGCGGACAATCCTCCAAGGCCACGCCCTTCGGCGCGGTGGCCCAGTTCGCCGCCGCGGGCAAGCGGACGGAGNAAAAGNACCTGGGGATGCTGGCCACCCAGTACCAGAACGTGTATGTTGCGTCCGTCGCCCTGGGGGCGGACCCCGCCCAGTACATCAAGGCCTTCCGGGAGGCGGAGGCCCACGACGGGCCGTCCCTCATCGTGGCCTACGCTCCCTGCATCAACCACGGCATTGTCAAGGGCATGGCCTGGGCCCAGGAGGAGGCCAGGCTGGCCGTCCGCAGCGGCTACTGGGACCTCTACCGCTACGACCCCAAGCGGAAGCTGGAGGGCAAGAACCCCTTCATGCTGGACTTCCAGGAGCCCCGGTATGATCTCCGGGAGTTCTTCATGGGCGAGGTCCGGTTCAACTCCCTCCAGCGGACCTTCCCCGAGGCGGCGGAGGCCCTGCTGGTGGAGGCCCGGAACCAGTGCCGCAACCGCTGGGCCCGGTATACCCACCTGGCGTCCCAGGACTATTCCCGTCTGCTGGACGTGCTGGAGAACTATCCCATCCACGCCCAGGAAAAGGAATAAACGCCGGCCGTTCCATCGCGCCTCCCCGTGCTTTCGGGCACGGGGAGGCGCTTTTTGACACCGCTTCAAATCCGGCGTACAATGGAATCCGAAAAAATTTTTTGAGTGCGTCACATTTTACCCCGCCGGAGCGTTTAAGAGAACAGAGACGAGAGGAGGCGGCGAGATGCTGGCATACCTGCAAGCCATCGACAACCCGGAGGACCGGACGCGGTTCGAGGCGATGTACAGCGCCTACCGGGGGCTGATGTTCCACGCGGCCAACCGTATCCTGCAAAATCCTCAGGACGCGGAGGTCGCGGTGCATCTGGCCTTCCTCAGTCTCGCAAACTGCCGCCTTCCCGCGGAGCTGGGACCCCAGGCCCGGCACCTGGCCGCCGTCACGGCGGAGCGGAAGGCCATCGACCTCTACCGGGCGGGCCGGAGGCGGTCCGAGGTGGAGCTGGAGGAGGAACAGTTCCCCGGCTGCGCCCCGCCGCCCTCCGACGGGACCCTGGCGGGGGCCATGGCGGCCCTGCCTCCCCGGTACCGGGAGGCGCTGCTGCTGAAATACTACAACGGCTATTCCGCCGCCGAGGTCGGCGAGCTCCTGGGGACCACGGCGGCGAACGTGCGCCAGATTCTCGCCAGGGCCAAGCGCAAGCTGGCGGAGGAGCTGGCGGAAAGGGGGGAAATCGTTTGAACATCACCGATGAGATGCTGTACGCCGCGGCCCCGGAGGCGGCGGAGCGCTGGCTGGATACCCTCCCGAAGCGGGAGGACTGCGGGCACGACTTTTCCCTGACCTTTGAGGCGTCCATGAGCGCCCTTCTGCGAAGGAGGAGGAAACGGCGCTGGAAGACCCTGACCCTGCTGGCGGCGGTCATCGCGGCCCTGGGGGCCCTGCTGGTGGGCGTGGGTGCGGAACGGAAGGACGACTACCGGGTCTACGCCGCCCAAGAGGAGGGCTTTGTCTCCTACCTGGTGCGGCCCAGGATAGAACAGGCGGAGCAGGACTTTCATCCCCTGACCCCCGGCTGGCTGCCGGAGGGCTTTACGCTGGAATCTCTTTCCGCCGAGGACGGTTCCTGTTCCTCCAAGTTCCGCAGCGATGCCGAGGGCGCGTCCTTTTATTTAAATCAATGGTCCGGCGAGGAACGCTCCGCGGTCCTTCTGGGGGAATATCAAATCGNACACGTGNACGCCGGAGGCGAGGATGCCGTATGGATTGCAAACCAGCCTGAGGAAGCGTGGAACGACACCCGTCTCCTCTTGTGGACNAACGGNCCTTACGCCTTCATCCTCTCCGGTGGAGAGGCCGGTTTGGACCTGGAGACGATGATCCGCGTTGCGGAAAATTTGAAATGGTAAAGGAGAATTACAATGCGCGGCAAACGGGAAATGAGAAAAAACTACACGCCCTTCGCGGCCGGTATGGTCACCATGATCCTGCTGTTTGGACTGGTCTCCGCCTCTCTGGCGGCCAACGACCCGCCCGCCGGGGGGCCTCAGCCCGGACAGGTGAGCGTGGGCCTCTTTGGGCGGGAGCAGATCGCCAAGGGCGAGACGCTGACCACCAGACAGGGCGGCACAGCTCCCAAGGTTATGGCGTACCCGGACAGCAAGGGGGAAACCCATTACTACATTGAGGCCACCGCCGCCGCAGACCTGTTCGACGTGGCGNTTGGAGCCCACTACCACGAGGAGCTGGAGCGGCTGGAGTTCGGCGGCAAGCCCCGGGTGGACGAAAACGGGGAACCCTATAAAGACGCGGACGGCAATCCTGTACTGGACGAAAACGGTAAACCGAAGTGGGGCTTCACCGATGTAATCCATGACTTCCCCATGCTGTTGAATCCCTCCGGCCAGATGCCCGCCGTCGGTGAAAACATTCCCGTAGAGGTAGGAGGATTCACCGTTACCGTGTCTTCCGGTCCCTACGAGGGCCCAGGCGCGGAGGAACTGTGGGAAAAGAAACGGGCGAAACTGCCGGTAAAGCCGGAGTACGGCATCACCCATGGCATGTTTACCGAGGTGGACCCAGCGGAAATCAACTTAGGAAGCTTTTCCGGCAAATCCATGGACAGCCAGCAATTCCAAGACCCGGGCGAGGTTGAGCATACCTTCGCGTTTACCACTCTGCTGGGAAAATACGCGGTCATCACCATGGAGAACACCGGCTCCTCGGAAGCCATGATCGTCTTGAACAGGCCTAACACCGTGGGCCGGGGCGAAGGTAACGAGTTTACCTCTATCCGCCTCCCGGCGGNAGAGANGATTACAAGGGTCTTCCGCATCGACGAAANGAAGTCCTNNGAGAACCGTCTCCAGCTCATTGCCAAGCCCCTGGGCCCCGGCGGGGTCAGCGTGAAGCTGACGGCGGAGCAGTACCGCAGCGGCGTGTGACCAGNCNCTGAAATCCCGTACAGAATGTATCAAATTTCCAGCCGAACCTAAAGGTATCACCTTTTCCCTCTTGCCTTTTTCTGACGGTTATTGTATAATATTGTTACAATAATCACAAAGGGGAGGGAGCCCCATGAGCGGACAGCTGGAGGATACCGTAGCCATCAGCCGGGAGATCACCCACGGTTACTACGCCGGGAATTTTGAGCCCTATTTATCCCGCCTCTGCTCGAAAAGCGTGTGGCTGGGCACCGGGGGACGGGTGCTGATGGGCGGCGACATCATCCGCGCCCGGCTGGAGGCCGGGGTGGAGCAGCGGACAAAAACCTATCAGATTTTTCAGGAGGAGTACACCCCTTTGTCCATCACCCCCCGCTGNCAGGCGGTGATGGGCGAGGTNCGGGCCTGTATTCCGGATCACCCGGAAGAGGACACCGTTACCGCCTCCTATACCTTCCTGTATCAGCTTATCGGCACGGAGACCAAGCTGGTGCTGCTCCACGCCAACTATGAATTCCTCCACCCCTTTTCCCTGAGCGAAAGCGGGCCCAAGCTGGAGATGTCCGCCTATCAGTTCGTCCGGGACGTGCTGATTGAGATTCCGCCTAAGAAGCGGCTGGCCGTCCCCTGCGGCAGCTCGACGCTGTTCATCCAGCCGGACATGATCTTCTACGTCCAGAGCCGGAACCGCAAGNCGGAGTTTCACTGCGCGGACAAAATCCTCCAGAGCGACCTCAGCATCAGCGAGGTCAACGCCATGCTGCCGGAGTCCTTCTGCCCCATTCACCGCTGCTACACGGTGAACAGCCGCTACGTCATGTCCATCCGGCGCTACGAGGCAGCCCTCATCACCGGGGAGGCCCTGCCCATCCCCTTCCACAACTACATGCAGGTGAAAGCGGAACTGNAACGGAAAATTACCGGATAACCCAACCCCGCCGGAAGGCCATGCCTTCCGGCGGGATTCTTTTTCTTCCCAGCCTCTTGACAATTGGCCTACACAGTGTTATCATAATTTTAGCCTACAACTTGTACGCAAAGGAGGATGCTTTATGAGCGCGCCGCAGATTTCCGACTCGGAGCTGGAATTGATGAAAATCATCTGGTCCGCCGGGGGAACCGCCCTGTACGCCCAAATCATGGAAACCCTGGCGGAGGAGGGCCGGAGCTGGCAGAAGAACACGGTCATCACCCTGCTGTCCCGGCTGGTGGACAAGGGCTTTCTCACCGTCCGCAAGCTGGGACGGCGGAACGAGTACGCCGCCGCCGTGTCCGAGGCGGAGTACCAGGCCGCCCAGACCCAGGTGCTGGTAAACAAGCTCTACGCCGGAAGCGCCATGGGGCTGGTGGCCGCCCTGATCCGGCAGGAGGCCATCTCCCCCGGCGACTACGAGGAGCTGAAACGCTTTTGGGAGGAGGAACGGAACGGCCATGGCTGAATATCTAAAGGTTCCGGTCTCCCTGTCCCTCTCCGGGTCCCTGGTCATCCTGGTCCTGCTGCTGTGCGGCCCCCTGCTCCGGGGGCGGGTCAGCCGCCGCTGGCAGTACTATGTCTGGCTCGTCGCCATCTTCCGGCTGCTGCTGCCCCTCTCGCCGCAAGCAAGCCCCATCGGAGCGCTGTTCCGGGAGCCGGAAGCCCCGCCCGCCGTCCAGGCCGCAGGTCCCTATGCGGCGGAAACGGTTCCCGCCCGGGCCGAAAC
>NZ_CAJMXG010000059.1:0-14938 GCF_905219725.1 Oscillibacter sp. CU971 | reverse complement strand
CCACAACAATGCCCCCGTCAAAGTCATCCCCCGAGCCGGGGGTCCCGGGCTCTTCGGGCGGGGTGGGCTGCACCGGGGTCACCGGATCTACAGGCGTGACGGGGGCCTCGGCCGGAGTGCTGAGGATCTGCGGCGTGNCGGAGCTGAAATTCCGAATTTCCCCGGTGACGGTAACGTTGTCCAGAGTGACGGCCCCAGTGACGCCGGGGGCAATGAGCAGGTCTCCGGTGACGGTCATATTGGACAGCTCCGCGCCGCCCGCGGCGTTGATAAGTAGGCTGCCCTCCACATTGCTGGAATAGCTTCNGCTGGTTTGGATCAGGACTTGGATCATGTTGTTCAGCAGGTTCACCAGCTCCGCCCGGGTCAGGGGCTCCGTGGGGCGGAAGCTTCCCTCCGCCGCGTCGGTGATCCAGCCCCGGGCGGTGAGCTCGGCGATGTAGGGACGGGCATAGCCTGCGATCTGCGCCTCGTCGTGATAGGCCAGGGCGTTGTCTGTCCCGCCCAGCTGGAAGGCCCGGGCCACCATGGTCATGGCCTGCTGGCGGGTGATGCTGTCCCCCGGAAGGGCCTTGCCCTCGCTGCCCAGGTACACCCCGGCGGCGTTGAGCTTTAAAATGGAGTCCTCCCAGCGGCTCCCCTTGGTGTCGGAGAAGGTCCCGGCGGGGGCGGCGGCCTGGAACTGGAGGAAACGGTCCAGAATCCCGGCGAAGGCCCCCCGGGTGATGGAGGCGTCCGGTTTAAAGGACCCGTCGTCGTAGCCCTGGAGCACGCCGTACTCCTGGCTCCATTTGTTGACGGCGGATTCAGCCCAATGGCCGGTTGTGTCGGTGAAGGCCAAAGCGGGCGTGAGGAGCAGGGCCCCGGCCAGGAGGCCGGAGAGAATACGCTGTCGAATAAGACGCATAGCAGGTTCCTTTCGTCGGTTTTTGTCGAGNGGGTATGTAAAAAAAGTCCGCCGCATGACGGGGCCGCGGCAGGGGTCCACGCTGTTAATTGCCCATTATATAGGAAATTTGCCTCCCGGTCAATATTCCGGGGCGGATTTCCAGAAATAACATGCGCTTGCGTTTTTTCAAAAAACTGTTAAACTATCCATGGAAAGGGAGGGTTCGTATGGCCTTTGATTTCAAGAAACAGTTCAAGGAGTTCTATCTGCCCAAGGACAGACCGGAAATTGTGACGGTGCCGGAGGTGAACTATATTGCCGTGCAGGGCAGGGGAGACCCCAACCAGGAGGGCGGGGCCTACCAGCGGGCCATGGGCGTGCTGTACGCCGTGGCCTATACCCTGAAAATGAGCTATAAGAGCGACTACCGCATTGAGGGCTTTTTCGAGTACGTGGTTCCGCCCCTGGAGGGCTTCTGGCGGCAGGAGGGGGGAAGCGGCATAGATTATGGGAACAAGGACGGCTTCCTCTGGACCTCCGCCATCCGCCTGCCGGACTTTGTGACCCCGGCGGACTTCGCCTGGGCGGCGGAGACCGCCTCCCGGAAAAAGAAGCTGGATTGCTCCGCTGCGGAGTTCTGGACAGTGGAGGAGGGCCTCTGCGTCCAGATCATGCATCTGGGCTCCTTCGACTCCGAACCGGAGTCGGTGGCGAAAATGGACGCATTTATAGAGGAGCAGGGCTATGCCGGCGACCTGAGCGAGGCCCGGCGGCACCATGAAATCTACCTCACCGACGCCAGGCGGGTCCCGCNGGAGAGGTGGAAGACCGTTATCCGCCACCCAATCNGGAAGGTGTAAAAAGAGCCTCCCCGCCGCGCGGCGGGGAGGCTCTTTTCATTGATACTCGAATCTGATCCGCAGCCGTTTCCTCTGCGGGACCGGCCTGCCCGGTTCCTCCCGGGCGATGGAGTCCCCCCGGAACACCGACAGGGCCAGGCCGATGAGCGCCATGTCCACCACCGTCTGGAAGTTCCCCACCACCAGGGGCAGGCTGGCGGAGAACAGCACAAAGCCGAAATTCAGCGCCGCGCTGAACAGCGTCTGAAATCCCAGGGTCAGGACCACCGCCAGCACCACGAAATGGCCCGGCAGATAGCTCTGCCGCAGGCCCTTCACCAGCATCCAGAGGAGCAGGATGGTCAGCGCCGCCAGCAGGAGCGCCAGGGGAAACCAGCCCCAGGCCACCGCCANGGAGGCGGGGAGGAAGTCGTGGGAAAAGTCAATGGGCCGAAGCTCCTGGCCGCCGCCGAAGATCCGGGCCCCGGCGTTGACCGGCATGGCGGCTTNGCCGCCGACGCTCCGCAGGGGAGGAACGTCCTCCCAGAACATATGCAGCACCCAGCCCATGTAACCCCGGTGCTCTTTCTCCAGCTCCGGCCGGAGGGCAATCANCACCCGGAGCAGGAAGGAATTGAGATAGCCCTTGAGAAAGAGAAAAGCCAGGAGTCCGAAAGCGACGGCCAGGACTGCGCCCGCACCTTTCCAACGGCCCACGCCGAACCAGTCCCGGCCCGCCGCGGAGAGGGTNAGGATCAAACCGGAGAACAGCAGCAGGAACGTCCCTGACAGATTGAACCAACAGCGGGAGGCCAACGCCAGAAAGCCGCCGCCCAGAGTGGTAAGTAAAAGGCCTTTCCAGCCCTTGCCCCGAAAGCTGTAGAGCNAGAAAGCGTAGACGAGGGGGCTTAATGCCGCCGCAAGGGTAATGTAATACATGTAGTAACGAGAACGCAAAAATACCAAGGGCAGGAGCGATNCTGCCAAACCTCCGCCGTACACGGCCCTTNCGTGCCGGACCAGCCGGGACACGTCGAAAAAGTACATCCCCAGCATGGCCGCTGTGCCCAGGCCCAGGGAGGCCAGGAACCTCGTGATACCCATCTGCTGGACATAGGACTGGCGGAAAAGCACCCGCAGGACCACCCCGATTGCCGCCAGGGCAATGGTCAGCCCCAGCAATCCCCATTGGGGCCGGGGCCGGTGGATCCGGTCCAGCTCTGTTCCGACCGTCACCGGGTCGCCCATGTCCTCCGCCGCCAGCCGCTCCGCCTCATCGGGGGCCTTGCCCTCTTTTAGGAAATCGTCTCGCTGGTCCTCCAGGTGCCGCNCCANCNCCNNGACCAGCACGGNNCGGGCCCGCTTCCAGCGAATCTGCCCCTGCACCGCCTCCAGATAGGCGGCGATGGTCTTACGCTCCGGCAAGGCACGCGCCCCCTTTCAGAACCCGGCCCACGGCACGGGCGTAGGCGTTCCAGNCCGTTTCCTTCTCCTGGAGCGCGCTCCGGCCCTGCTTGGTCAGGTGGTAATACCGCCGGGTTTTCCCGGACTCCGCCGTTTGCTCATAGGCGGTGACAAACCCCTTTTCCTCCAGGCTGTGGAGGAGGGGGTAGAGGGTCCCCGCCTTGAGGCGGAAGGTGTCGTCGCTCCGCCGCCGGAGCTCCGCGATCATCTGNTACCCGTAGAGATCTCCGCCTTCCAGCAGCTTCAGCACTAGCAGGGACATGCTCCCGCTGACCAGGCTCTTTNCCAGTTCCATAGCGCGCCTCCTTATAGATAGACAGTCGATATATTAGTGCCTGCATTATATATCGGCTGTCTATCTATGTCAAGAGGCGAGATTGGAAATTTTTTGTGGCTTCTTCCTAAATCCGGCAAGGAAAGGTTGACGAAATGCCCATAAGGGCGGTATAATAACCTGATTTATTATATCGTAGAGAACGGGAGGGCGGGCTATGTGGATTGCGGACCGATGGGAGGACTATGAGCTGCTGGACTGCGGCGGCGGGGAGCGCCTGGAGCGCTGGGACCGCCAGGTGCTGGTCCGCCCGGACCCTCAGGCCATCTGGGAGACGCCCAGGGAGCACCCGGCCTGGAAAAAGGCGGGGGGGCGGTATCTCCGTTCTTCCACCGGGGGAGGGCACTGGGAGAAAAAGGCCCTGCCGGAGAGCTGGAAGATCCGGTACCGGGACCTGACCTTCCAGGTGAAGCCCATGAACTTCAAGCACACGGGCCTGTTTCCCGAACAGGCCGTAAACTGGGACTTTATGGCGGAAAAAATCAAAAACGCCGGGCGGCCCGTCCGGGTGCTGAACCTCTTTGCCTATACCGGCGGGGCCACCGCGGCCTGCGCCAGGGCCGGGGCCAGCGTCTGCCATGTGGACGCCGCCAAAGGCATGGTGGCCTGGGCCCGGGAAAACGCCAGGCTCTCCGGCCTGGGGGAGGCCCCCATCCGCTGGATTGTGGACGACTGTGCCAAGTTCGTAGAGCGGGAGATCCGCCGGGGGAAGTCCTACGACGCCATCGTGATGGACCCGCCCAGCTATGGCCGGGGCCCCGGCGGGGAGGTCTGGAAGCTGGAGGAGAACCTGTATCCCTTTGTGAAGCTCTGCGCCGGGGTGCTGTCGGACAAGCCCCTGTTTGTGCTGATCAACTCCTATACCACGGGCCTGGCCCCGTCGGTGCTGGGCTACCTTTTGAACCTTTTGGTGAAGGAGAAGTACGGCGGGAAGTGTACGTGGGATGAGCTGGGCCTTCCCGTTACGGCCACGGGCCTGGCCCTGCCCTGCGGGGCCACGGGGAGATGGTTCTCAGAATAGAAAGTGGGAAACGAGATGCCTGATATGATCCAAACCGAGAGCCTCCGTTTTGCCTATCCGGCGGACGAGGGGCAAAAGCCCGTCTATGCCCTCCGGGGCGTGGACCTGGAAATTAAAAAGGGCAGCTTTGTGGTTATCCTGGGCCACAATGGCTCCGGAAAATCCACCCTGGCCAAGACCTTCAACGCCGGGCTCCTTCCCGCCGGGGNGAAGGTGTACGTGGAGGGCATGGACACCCTGGATCAGGACCTGCTCCTGGCCATCCGCCAGCNGGTGGGTATGGTGTTCCAGAACCCGGACAACCAGATCGTCGCCAACGTGGTGGAGGAGGACGTGGCCTTCGCCCCGGAGAACCTGGGCGTGCCCACGGAGGAAATCCGCCGCCGGGTGGACGGGGCCTTGAAGGCCGTGGGCATGGACGAATTCGTCACCCACGCGCCCCACCTTCTTTCCGGCGGGCAGAAGCAGCGCATCGCCATCGCCGGGGTCATCGCCNTGGAGCCCGCCTGCGTCGTCCTGGACGAGGCCACCGCCATGCTGGACCCCATTGGGCGGCGGGAAGTGCTGTCCACCATTCACCGCTTGAACAGGGAAAAGGGCATCACGGTGGTTTTGATTACCCACCACATGAACGAGGCGGAGGACGCGGACCGCGTTGTCGTTATGAACGACGGCCGGGTGGACCTGGACGGAACGCCGGAGGAGGTGTTCAGCCAGGTGACCCGCCTCCNGCACCTGGGCCTGACGGCGCCGGATACCGTGGACCTGCTNGACCGCCTCCGGCAAAAGGNATGGGACGTGCCCCTGGACGCCCTGCGGGCGGAGGACTGCGCCGCCGCCATTGCCGGGGCTTTGAAGAACGACTGACGGAGGAACGAAGCCTTGCCTATCCTGGAGATTAAAAACCTGACCCATACCTANGNTATCGGGACGCCCTTCCGNCGCAGCGCGGTGGAAGACGTCAGCTTTGCTGTGGAACAAGGAGAGTTCCTGGGCATCATCGGCCACACCGGGTCCGGGAAATCCACCCTGATACAGCACCTGAACGGCCTCTTAAAGCCCACGTCCGGGCAGATTTTGCTGGACGGAAAGGACATCTGGGCCGAGCCGAAAAAAATACGAAGCGTCCGCTTCCAGGTGGGCCTGGTGTTCCAGTACCCGGAGTACCAGCTCTTTGAGGAAACGGTTTATAAGGATATCTCCTTCGGCCCCAGGAACCAGGGGAAGACGGGGGAGGCCTTGGACCACGCCGTCCGGGAGGCGGCGCGGCTGGTGGGCCTTCGGGACGAGCAGCTGGAGAAATCCCCCTTTGAGCTCTCCGGCGGACAGAAGCGCCGGGTGGCCCTGGCGGGAGTCCTGGCCATGGAGCCCAAGGTGCTGGTGCTGGACGAGCCCACGGCGGGCCTGGACCCGGCGGGCCGGGAGAATCTGATGGCGAACATCCGGGAGTACCACCGGCATAAGAACGCCACCATCCTTCTGGTCAGCCACAGCATGGACGAAATCGCCCAGAACGTGGACCGTATCCTGGTGCTGAAATCCGCTCATATTTTGATGAGCGGGACCCCGGCGGAGATTTTCACCCGGGCGGAGGAGCTTCTTTCCGCCGGGCTGGACGTGCCCCAGATCACCCGTGTGGCCATGTCCCTCCGGGACCGGGGGCTTCCCATCGACCCCGCTGTTTACACCGGGGAGGACTTGGAGCGCCAGCTCCTGGCTCTGAAAGGGGGCGGGGCTCCATGCTGAAGGACATCACCCTGGGCCAGTATTTCCCGGGAAATACCGCAGCCCACAGGCTGGACCCCCGGACAAAGATCCTGCTGGTGGTGCTGTATATTACCGCCCTGTTTACCGCCAAGAGCTTCCTGGCCTACGGCCTGATGGCCCTGGTGCTGGCGGTCTGTGTCCGTGTCTCCGGGGTGGGGCTCAAAGCCCTGGTGAAGGGCTTGAAGCCGGTGCTGTTCATCATCGTCTTCACCGGCGTCCTGAACCTATTTTTCACGCCCGGGGCCACCGAGCTCTGGGCCTGGGGGCCCTTTCAGGTCACGGACACGGGCCTGCGAAACGCCGCCTTTATGGTCCTGCGGATCATGCTCCTCATCATGGGAACCTTCCTCATGACCTACACCACCAGCCCCATCAGCCTTACCGACGGCCTGGAGCGGCTGCTGAACGGCTTGAAGCGCTTCCNCGTTNCGGTTCACGAGCTGACCATGATCATGTCCATCGCCCTGCGGTTCATTCCCACNCTGATTGAGGAGACGGATAAAATCATGTCCGCCCAGAAGGCCCGGGGGGCGGATTTCGAGAGCGGGAACCTGATGGAAAAGGCGAAGGCCCTGGTGCCCATCCTGGTGCCGCTGTTCATCAGCGCCTTCCGCCGGGCGGACGAGCTGGCCACGGCCATGGAGTGCCGCTGTTACCACGGCGGCGAGGGCCGGACGAAGCTCCATATTTTGAAGTACGAGCGCCGGGACTACATCGCCCTGANCCTGGGGGTTCTGATTCTGGCGGGCGTGATTGCCATGAGGGCCGTTGGCCTTTGAGGAGGAGGGTAAATGGAGGGAAAGAAAAGACAGATACAGGTTTTGACGCTGGTCCTCTGTCTGCTTTTAGTGTGCCTGAACCTCTGGCAGCTCCGGCAGATTTCGGACCTGCGGGAAGATCTGAGAAGGACCGAGGCTAATCTGCAAACGGAGACAAGGCGTCTTGACGAGCGGATTCAGGTTGTGCAGCGGGCGATGCGGGAAGCGGATGCGGCGGTCCTGGACTGGGAGTACACCACCGCCGTGAACAAAGAACAGCGGGTTCTGGATGTGACGGTGGATTTGTCCTTGAAGGAGTGGAGCGTGGACACGGAGGTGTGGGTGAACTGGACCTCCCTCCTTGATGGGAAAACCGGCTCGGAACCCTTGCGCGGCGGCAAGAGCGGGCGCCTTACCGGCACATTGAAGCTGCCTGTGGGGGGCCACCGGGAGTATGCACTGGAAGCCGTCATTCAAAACGGCGAGAGCCGGCGGCTGGAGGACCTGGGCTATCTGGGGGACACAGCCACGCTGCTGCCGGTTCAGCTTGCCGGTTGCGGCGGCTCCAGTGCAAACTACACCCGAGAAAAAGACGGGGGCGGAATCTTTGACCTGTCTTTTTATGAAGTCAACTTGCAGGGCTCCAAGGGGAGCGGGGCCCCGGAGGTCAAAGACGCGGTGTTCCGCCTCCGGCGGAATGGGGACGTTGCCGTGGAGCAAACCGCCAAGTATGGGGAGACTATCGAAAATTATACCTGTGACCCTGAGAAGGGCCTGATTGCCGAGGCCGGTATGGGGGACGAATTTACTCTGTCCTTCTTCTGCCGGGACACGTCCGGCCTGGGCTATGAATTTGACCTGGAGCAGTGGTCCATCGGCGAGAGCGGAATTGCCCGGGAGCACGGCCCGGAGGACTTCTGGCCCAAGCTCACCTGGGACTGACAAGAAGGAGGCGGCACATGCGCAACATCGCCCTGAAACTTACCTACAACGGCACCGCCTACCACGGCTGGCAGGTGCAGAAAAACGCCGCCTCCGTCTGCGAGACCCTGCAAAAGGCCATCTCCAAGGTCTGCGGGGAGCCTGTCCACCTGACGGGCTGCGGAAGGACGGACGCCGGGGTCCACGCGGAGCGGTACGTGGCCAATTTCCGCACGGAGAGCCGCATCCCCATTGACCGGATGCCCTACGCCATCAACACCCACACCCCGGAGGACATCGCCGTCCGGGAGGCGGTGGAGGTGGGGGAGGACTTCAACGCCATCGGCTCCTGCGTCAAAAAGGAATACACCTACCGCATTTACAACTCCCGCTTCAAAAATCCCTTCTACGTGAACCGGGCCTACTTTTACCCAAAACGGCTGGATGAGGACTTTTTGAACCAAGCCGCCCATATGTTTGTGGGGACCCACGATTTCCGGGCCGTCCGCTCGGTGGGCACGGAGACGAAAACCACCGTGCGGACCATTTACTGGTGCGACGTGACCCGGAGCGGGGATTTGCTGGAACTCCGGGTCTGCGCCGACGGCTTTTTGTACAACATGGTCCGGGCCATTACGGGGACCCTGCTTTACGCCGCCGAGGGGAAATTTGCCCCGGAGGATATCCCCGCCATTTTGGAGAGCGGGGACCGGACCCTGGCGGGGCCCACGGTGCCCCCGGGGGCGCTGTACCTGACGAGAATCTGGTATGAGGATGAACGGCTGAATGAGTGAGAAACGCGTGGACAAGTCCAAAGAGGGGAAGCATCCCGTCCGCAGCTTCCTGAGCTTCCTGCTGCTGCTGGCGGCGGTGCTCCTGGTGGTGCTTTTCGCGGCCTACCGGGACGGGACGGGCTTCGACATCCTCCGGCGCTACCTCCATTATGGGCGCTCGGAGCAGGTNGGCGGCGCGACGGTCTATCACTATGACGCCTCGTCTAAGAACCGCTATGCCCTTCTGGGAGAGAGCTTAGTGGTGCTGTCGTACGCGTCGCTGAGCCTTTACAACGGCGCGGGGGAGGAGGTTTGGTCCGCCCCTGTGACCATGACGGCCCCGGCCCTGGTCTCCGGCGGAGGAAGGGCGGCGGCTTACGACGTGGGGGGGACGTCGCTGTATGTGCTGGACCAGACAGGTTTGCTGCTGGAGCTTACCGCCGACGAGGAGGAGCCCTACATAGCCGCCACGCTGAACAAAAACGGGGCCCTGGCGGTGACGGCTCAGAAAAAGGGCTATAAGGGCAGCGTTAAGGTCTACGACCGGGCCTTGGGACTGGAGCCGGACTTCGAGTTCAAATCTTCCAAGCGTTTCGTCTCGGACGGATACGTCCTGGAGGATTCTCTGGCGGCGGTGACCCTGGGACAGGAGAACGGCGTCTTTGTCAGCAGCATTGTGCTCTATCAAATGCCGGAGACGGAACCGGCGGCGGACTACAGCATCTCCGGCGGACTGGTGGCCGCCGTTGGAGANCAGGANGGACGGCTGGTGACCGTTTCCGACACGGCTCTGACGTTTGCCGGAGCCAACGGAGAGATTGCCGGGACCTATTCTTACGGCGGGGCCTACCTCCGGGAATACGACCTGGGGGGCATGGGCTTCGCGGCGCTGCTTTTGAACCGCTACCGCTCCGGCAGCGTGGGGCGGCTGGTCACTGTGGACAAGGACGGCGAGGTCCTGGGCTCCCTGGACGTGCGGGAAGAGGTGCTGGACATCTCCGCCTCCGGCCGGTATCTGGCGGTGCTTTACTCGGACCGCCTGGCGGTGTATAATCAGGACCTCCAGCCCTACGCCACCCTCCAGGGGACGGGGGACGCCCGGGGAGTCCTGATGCGCTCCGACGGGTCGGCCCTGCTGCTGTCCGCCGGTTCCGCCAGCCTGTTTTTGCCTTGACTGTATGAAAATAAGCGGCGTGTTCACAAAACGTTTACATGGGAAGAGGTAGGAAAGTTTGACGACACCTGTTATAATAGATGCTGTTGCCGTGGTGGTGCTGGCGGGCTTCGCGGTCTGGGGAGCCTGGAAGGGCCTGCTGCGGACCCTGGCGGGGCTGCTGGTGCTGGCCCTGTCCCTGGCGGGGGCGGGAATTATCGCCTCGGCCCTGTCGGCCCCGGCGGCGAAGGTCATTGCCCCTGTCATTGAGAAGCGGATCGAGGCCCGCCTGGACGAGGCCATCCGGGAGCGGCGTTCCTCCGGCGGCGGGCCGGTGGAAGAAGGCGACTTGGAGGATCATCTGTCCATTGCGGAAATGCTGGAGCTGCTGGGAATCGACAAGGTCCAGCGGAACGCCCTGGCTTTCCGGGCCCAGGACGCCGTGCGGGACACCGGAGTCCAGGTGATAACCGCCGTGATTGAGAGCGTGGCCCAATCCGCGCTCTACGGCGTGCTGTACATGATTTCCTTTGTCCTGCTGTCCCTTGCGCTGCATCTGCTGGTGAGGATGCTGGATGCGGTTTTGAGACTGCCGGGCCTCCATGGGCTCAACGCCTTTGGAGGTGGAATGATCGGCCTGGCGGAGGGGGCGCTGCTGCTGTTTTTGGCGGTGTGGACGCTGCGCCTGGTGGGCGTCTCCTTCGACGGACAGGAAAGCAGCCGGATTTTTCGGTTTTTCACCACTCATACGCCCCTGGATGCTTTGAAGTTCCTGGGGATATGACAATTCCCCGGCCAGGCCGGGGGGCCTTCGTGAGGCCCGATATCAAACGATCAGCGCCGGAGGGCGCGTGGAGGTTTAAGAGGTATGCAGCCGACACTTTGTTCCAGATGCAAGAAAAACGTCGCCGTGGTCTTAATTTCAAAGCTGGACGGCGAGAGAACCATCAACGAGGGCCTGTGCCTGAAATGCGCCAAGGAGCTGGGGCTTCCCCAGGTGGACGACATGATGAAGCGCCTGGGGATTTCCGATGAGGACCTGGAAACCCTGAACAGCGAAATGATGCAGGCTATGAACGGCGTGGAAAATATTGAGGACCTGCCCGGTGGAGAGGAAGGAGACGAGGAGGAAGAGGGCAAGACCGCCACCTTCCCCTTCTTGAACCGCCTGTTCTCCGGCGGAGAGCCTTCCAAGGAGAGCGCCGAGGAGGGCCGGAGCGAGCGCCGGGAGAAAAAGGAGTCCTCCAAAAATACCAAGCGGAAGTATTTGGAGAACTACTGCATCTCCCTGACCCAGAAGGCCAAGGACGGCAAGCTGGACCCGGTCATCGGCCGGGCGGAGGAGATTGAGCGGGTGGTCCAGATTCTGAACCGCCGCCAAAAGAACAACCCCTGCCTTATCGGTGAGCCCGGCGTGGGCAAGACCGCCATTGCCGAGGGGTTGTCCCAGCGCATCGCCGAGGGCGACGTGCCCTTCAAGCTCCGGGAGAAGGAGGTCTACCTCCTGGACCTGACGGCTTTGGTGGCGGGCACCCAGTTCCGGGGCCAGTTCGAAAGCCGGATGAAGGGCCTCATCGACGAGGTGAAGCGCCTGGGGAACATTATATTGATGATCGACGAGGTCCACAACCTGGTGGGAGCGGGAGACGCCGAGGGCAGCATGAACGCGGCGAACATCTTAAAGCCCGCCCTGAGCCGGGGAGAGATCCAGGTTATCGGCGCCACCACCTTCAACGAATACCGCAAGCACATTGAAAAGGATTCCGCTCTGGAGCGGCGCTTCCAGCCGGTGACGGTGAACGAGCCATCCGTGGAGGATTCCATCAAGATTTTGAAGGGCCTGGCTCCCAAGTACGAGGAGTTCCACGGCGTCAAGCTGACGGAGGGCATCCTCCGCCAGGCGGTGCTGCTCAGCGAGCGCTACATCACGGACCGGTTTTTGCCCGATAAGGCCATTGACCTTATCGACGAGGCGAGTTCGGATCTGAACTTGAAGGACCCGGACATCTCCCGGCGGATGCAGATTCAGCGGGAGATGGACGACTACGCCAAGGAGCGGACCATGCTGGAGGAGAAAGAGGAGAAGTCCGAGGAGGACTACGCCCGCATGGCGGAGCTGAAAAGCCGGGACCTCCAGCTCTCCACGGAGCTCAGCGTCATTGAAGAGAAGGGCCAGCCCCAGCTGAGCATGGAGAATCTGGCCCATGTCATCGAGCTGTGGACCAAGATTCCCGCTTCCCGCATCCGGGAGCAGGAGTTCCAGCGCCTCAGCCAGCTGGAGGAACGCCTGAAAGACCACATCATCGGCCAGGACGAGGCCATCGAGGCCGTGTCCGCCGCCGTCCGCCGGAACCGGGTGGGCATCTCCCCCAAGCACAAGCCCGTCAGCTTCATCTTTGTGGGCTCCACCGGCGTAGGAAAAACGGAGCTGGTGAAGCAGTTGGCCACGGATCTGTTCAATACCCCCGACGCCTTAATTCGCCTGGACATGTCGGAGTTTATGGAAAAGCACTCCGTCTCCCGCATCGTGGGTTCTCCTCCGGGCTACGTGGGCTATGACGAGGCGGGCCAGCTGACGGAGAAAATCCGCCGGAAGCCCTACGCCGTCGTCCTTTTCGACGAGATTGAAAAGGCCCACCCCGACGTGCTGAACGTCCTTCTGCAAATCCTGGACGACGGCGAAATCACCGACGCCCACGGACGGAAGGTGAACTTTGAAAACACCATCATCGTCATGACCTCCAACGCCGGAAGCGCCACCAAGGAGGGGACCGTGGGCTTTGACCGGAGCCTCAGCCAGCAGGACAGCGAAAAGGCCNTGAAGGCCCTTCAGCAGTTCCTCCGGCCGGAGTTCATCAACCGAGTGGACGCGGTGATCACCTTCAACCGCCTCTCTGAGAAGGACTTCCAGTCCATCGCCCGGATTATGCTGGACGAGCTGCGGGACTCCTTGAAGGAGAAGGGCATTACCTTTACCTACGACGCCACCCTGGTGGACTTCCTGACCAAGAAGTCTTATTCCCGGACCTATGGGGCCCGGAATCTCCGCCGGACCATCCAGAAGGAGCTGGAGGACCCCATGGCGACGAAAATCATCAACAGCTATGCAGAGCCGATCATCGGCATCAACGCCGCCGCCGAAAACGAACACGTCTGCCTACAGACGCTTTAAGCCGCGTCTGCGATTTTTGATAAAAGCCGGGGACTTTCCGCCGCCCGGCGGGAGAGGGAGGACCCTATGCTTTTTCGGAAAGACATCGATCCCCGCTGTGCTTACTGCAAGCGGGGCCAGCAGCTCAACGAGCGGGAGGTGGCCTGTGTGAAACGGGGCGTGGTGCCGGTGGAGCACTCCTGCCGGGCGTTTCGTTACGACCCCTTGAAGCGCGTTCCGCCCCGCCCGGCGGCGCTGGACACCAGGAAGCTCAGCGAGGAGGATTTTTCTCTCTGAGTCCCTTGGAATTCATACGAAGCCGCCCCGGCGAGGACTTTCGCCGGGGCGGCTTCACAAAGACTGAACAGGAGGCCTTTTATGGAACTGCGGCAAATCACAGCCCTTTCTTACAGCGCCACCGGCGTGACGGACAAGGTGGTCCGCACCCTGGCGGAGGCCCTGGCGGCGGAGCTGTCCCTGCCCCTGACCTGCCGGAGCTTCACAAAGCCGGGAGAGCGGGAGGAGAATTTGAGCTTCGGCAAGGGGGAGCTGGTTATCGTGGGCTCTCCCACCTACGCGGGCCGGATGCCCAATAAAATTGCCCCGGATTTTCAGGCCCGGCTTCAAGGAAGCGGAGCTCTGGCGGTGGCGGCGGTGACCTTTGGCAACCGGGCCTATGAGAACTCCCTGGCGGAGCTCTGCGCCCTCTTGGAGGCCAAGGGCTTTCATACCGTGGCGGCGGGGGCCTTCCCGGGCCGCCACGCCTTTACCGACGCCCTGGGGGAGGGCCGCCCCGACTGGGACGACAAGCGGGCCATCCAGCAGTTTGCCAAGGGGATTGCCGGAAAGCTTCGAAAGCTGGAAGCGGTTCCGCCGCCGGTGGAGGTCCCGGGAGACCCGGAAGCGCCCTATTACATACCCAAGGGCCTGGACGGGGAGCCGGTGAAGTTTTTAAAGGCCAAGCCAAAAACGGACCTGGGCAAGTGCTGTAACTGCGGCGTCTGCGCCCGGACCTGCCCCATGGGGGCCATCGATCCGAAGAACGTGGCGGAGGTGCCGGGGACCTGCATCAAGTGCCAGTCCTGCGTGCGGAAATGCACCCACCACGCCAAGTACTTCGACGACCCGGCGTTTCTCTCCCATGTGGCCATGCTGGAGAAAAATTTCCAGGAGCCCAAGGAAATGGAGACCTTCCTATAAAGCAAAACCGGGGACGTAAGTCCCCGGTTTTCTTACTCAAACAAACCCGCCGGAAGCCGGATATCCTCCCGGGGAATCCTTTCCCAGGAAAACTCCCCCAGCAGTTCCTCTGCCGAAGCAGGCTCGCCGGAAGGGTGAAAGCCCGCAAGCTCTGCCAGCCGCCCCAGCAGTTCCTCCGCCGTGACCCGGCCCCGAAAGCTGTCCAGCCCCGCGTCGGCATCCCGCTTGGAAAGCCGCCGTCCGTCGGGGGCCAGCAGGAGGGGGAAGTGGATAAACTCCGGCGGCGTCAGCCCCAGGAGCTGATAAAGATACAATTGCCTGGGGGTGGAGGACAGCAGGTCCGCCCCCCGGACCACCTCCGTCACACCCATGGCGGCGTCGTCCACCACGACCGCCAGCTGATAGGCAAACATGCCGTCGGACCGGCGGAGGAGAAAATCCCCGCAGTCCCGTTCCAGATGTTCGGTGCAAGGCCCCATGTGCCCATCGATGAAGGAATATTCCTTGTCAGGCACTCGCAGCCGCAGGGCAGGGGAGAGGAGGAGAGAAAGAGAAGGAGGGGGAGGGGGGGGAAGGGGGGGGAAGGGGGAGGGGAAAAGGAACAAGAGGGAGGGGGGGAAAGAGAAGGAGGAGGAGAGGAAAGAGGGGGAGAAGGGGAGAGAGAAGGA
>NZ_CAJMXG010000058.1:0-15028 GCF_905219725.1 Oscillibacter sp. CU971 | reverse complement strand
TATCCATTTCCATAAAATTTCTCCGATCCCGAGTCCGTCTGAAAGCCGGCGGCGGGTGCGCCGGTTTTCAAACGGGCTTCTGGAGAGGAACAGAACGAGGTGTTTTATTTGGCTATTGAAAAATACAGAGTCCACGAGGTGGCGAAGGACTTCGGCCTGCCCACCAAGACCATCACGGAGATCCTGACCAAGTACGGCGCGGCCCCGAAGAACCACATGCAGGTGCTGACGGACCGGGAGCTGTCCGTTATCTTCGACCGGCTGACCCAGGACCATCCTGTCTCCGATATCCAGGTGATTTTCCAGGAGACCTATCAGGAGGCGAAGCCCGCCCCGGCGGCGGCTTCCGCCCAGCAGGCGGCTTCCGCCCAGCCCTCCGCCCAGGCGGAGGAGAAGAAGCCCGCCCAGGGCCAGCAGGGCAAAGCCGCCGCCCAGCAGGGGGGCAGGCCCGCCCCGGCGGCACAGGGCGCCCAGGGCCAGAAGGGCGGACAGAACAAGCCCGCGCCCCAGCAGCAGCCCCAGCAGAATCAGCAGCCCGTTCAGCGGCCCGCCAGCCGGGTGCCCCAGAAGAAGATCGTGGACACCCGGAAGGGCGGCGACGTGAACCTGGCCAAGTACGACGAGCGCCTGGAGACCCTGGGCGGCCAGCAGGGCGAGCGGATGCAGCGCCAGCAGCGCTCCGGNCGGGAGAAGGTCCAGGGCCGGAATCAGCGCCGGGGCGGACCCGCCTTTTCCAACAAGCGCCGCCAGGACGAGGCGGAGAAAATGCGCCGCCTCCAGCTGGAGATCGCCAAGAAAGCCCCCGTCAAGGTCCAGATTCCCGACGAGATTTCCGTGGGCGAGCTGGCCAGCCGGATGAAGAAAACCGGCGCGGAGGTGGTCAAGGCCCTGATGAAAAACGGCATCATGGCCTCCCTGCCCCAGATGATCGATTTCGACACCGCTTCCTTCATTGCCGAGGAAATGGGCTGCAAGGTGGAAAAGGAAGTCGTGGTCACCATTGAGGAAAAGCTCATCGACGTGTCCGNGGACAAGGCGGAGGACCTGGTTCCCCGGGCCCCGGTGGTGGTGGTCATGGGCCATGTGGACCACGGCAAGACCTCCCTCCTGGATACGATTCGGAACACCTCCGTGGCCTCCGGCGAGGCCGGAGGCATCACCCAGCACATCGGCGCCTACCAGGTCCAGGTGAATGGAAAGCCCATTACCTTCCTGGACACCCCCGGCCACGAGGCCTTTACCTCCNTGCGGGCCCGGGGCGCCATGGTGACGGACATCGCCATCTTGATGGTGGCGGCGGACGACGGCATCATGCCCCAGACCATCGAGTCCATCTCCCACGCGAAAGCGGCCAACATCCCCATTCTGGTGGCCGTCAATAAAATCGACAAGGAAAACGCCAACCCGGATAAGGTCATGCAGCAGCTGACGGAGCACGGCCTGGTCCCCGAGGACTGGGGCGGGGAGACCATCTGCTGCAAGGTCTCCGCCAAGAAGAACATCGGCATTGAGAACCTTCTGNAAAACCTGNNGCTTCGGGCGGAGATTCAGGAGCTGAAGGCCAACCCCAACCGGGCGGGCCAGGGCACCGTTATCGAGGCGAGGCTGGACAAGGGCCGGGGCCCCGTGGCGACCCTGCTGGTCCAGAACGGCACCTTGAAGCAGGGGGATATCATCATCGCGGGCACCGCCGTGGGCCGGGTCCGCACCATGCTGGACTATAAGGGCAACCGCCTCGCCGAGGCGGGCCCCTCCGTGCCCGTGGAGATCGCGGGTCTCAGCGAGGCCCCCACCGCCGGAAGCCCCTTCTTCGCCGTCAGCGACGAGCGGATGGCCCGGGAGCTGGTGGAGCAGCGTAAGGCCGAGGAGCGGGCGAAGGCCGCCGCCCCGGTGCAGAAGGTCAGCCTGGAGAACCTCTTCGACCAGATCCAGGCCGGCGAGCGGAAGGAGCTGGCCCTCATCGTCAAGGCCGACGTCCAGGGCAGCGTGGAAGCCGTCAAGGCGTCCCTGGAAAAGCTCTCCAACGAGGAAGTGAACGTCCGGGTGATCCATGGCGGCGTGGGCGCGGTGAACGAGTCCGACGTCATGCTGGCCTCGTCCTCGGGCGCCATCATTGTGGGCTTCAACGTCCGCCCCGACGCGGCGGCGCGGGACGGCGCGGCCCGGCAGAACGTGGATATGCGGATGTACCGGGTCATCTACGACTGCATCGACGAGATCACCGCCGCCATGAAGGGCATGCTGGCCCCCAAGTACCGGGAGGCGCTGCTTGGCNACNCGGAGNNCCGCCAGACCTACAAGGTTTCCGGCGTGGGAACCGTGGCGGGCTGCTATGTCCAGGACGGCAAGATCGTCCGCAACTGCNNCATCCGCCTGGTCCGGGACGGCATCGTCATCCACGAGGGCGTGCTGGGCTCCCTCCAGCGGTTCAAGGACGCCGCCAAGGAAGTGGCCAGCGGCTATGAGTGCGGCTTGACCATTGAGAAATTCAACGATATCAAGGAAGGCGATATCGTGGAAGGCTATACCATGGAGGAAATTCCTCAGTAAGGACATGATAAAGGCGGCGGTGTCACCGCCGCCTTTATTAAAAAAGGAGAACGCCTATGGCATCCAACCGAATCCACCGCATCAACGACGAAATCCAGCGGGAGCTGGCGGACCAGCTCCGCAATTTGAAGGACCCCCGGGTCTCCGGCACCGGCATGGTGTCCATCACCCGGGTGGACACCACCAACGATCTGCGCTATGCCCGGGTCTATGTCAGCGTGCTGAACAAGGACCAGGAGAAGGACGTGCTGAAGGGGCTGAAATCCGCCTCCGGCTTCCTTAGGCGAGAGCTGGGCCATGCCCTTCAGCTCCGCTATACGCCGGAGCTCCAGTTTATCGGCGACGACTCCATCCAGCACGGGGCCCATATTTTGGAGCTCCTGCGTAAGGAAGAGGAGAAGGACGCGGCCCGGGGCCCCGGGCCGGAGGAGGAATGACCATGCTCACCATACAGGAAGCCGCCGGGCGGCTGCGGTCCTTTGACAATGTGCTGATTCTCACCCACGTCCGGCCCGACGGGGACACTGTGGGCTCCGCCGCCGCGCTGTGCGCGGGTCTGCGGGCCCTGGGAAAGACGGCGTACCTGCTGCCCAACCCGGAGCTGACGGACACGGCGGCCCNCTACTTCCGGCCCTACGCCGCCCCGGCGGATTTTCAGCCGGAGCGGGTGGTCTCCAAGGACATTGCCGCGGCGGCGCTGTTCCCGGAGAACGCCAAGCCTTACGCGGAGCGGGTGGATTTGGCCATTGACCACCACCCCTCCTTCGAGGGCTTCGGGCGGGAGAACTATGTCCGCCCCTCCGCCGCCGCCACGGGGGAGATCATCTATGACATCCTGGCGGAGCTGGGGCCCATTACGGCGGAGATGGCCTTGCCGCTCTACGTGGCGGTTTCCACGGACTGCGGCTGCTTTGCCTATAACAACACCACCGCCCATACCCACGCCGTGGCGGCGGCATTGCTGCGGACCGGCATTGATTTCCAGNCGGTGAACAAGACCTTCTTCCGCACCAAGACGAAGAAGCGGCTGGCCCTGGAGGCCGCCATGCTCAGCGAAATCGAGTACCATGACCACGGCCGGGTGGCGGTGCTGGCGGTTCCCCTGTCCCTCATTGCCAAGGTTCAGGCCGCGGAGACCGACGCGGAGGACCTCTCCGCCCTGGGGGGGCAGATCGAGGGGGTGGACTGCGCCGTCACCATGCGGGAGCTCCGCCCGGACGTGTGGAAATTCTCCCTCCGCACCGGGCCTCGGGTCAACGCGACAAACGCCTGCGCCCTGCTGGGGGGCGGGGGCCACGCCGCCGCCGCCGGGTGCACCGTGGAGGCCCCCTTTGCCGAGGCCAAGGGGCGGATGCTGGAGGCCATCGCCCAGGTGGCCCCGGACTTCACTTTGTAAGTCGGGAGGTTTCCAATGCCCAACGGTATCGTGATCATTGACAAGCCCGCCGGGTGGACCTCCATGGACGTGTGCGCGAAAATCCGGGGCATCCTCCGGGAAAAGCGGGTGGGCCACGGCGGCACCCTGGACCCCATGGCCACGGGGGTGCTTCCGGTCTTTGTGGGCCGGGCCACCCGGGCGGTGGAGTTTGCCGAGAACGGGCGGAAGGAGTACGACGCGGGCCTTCGCCTGGGGCTGACCACCGACACCCAGGACGTGACGGGCACGGTGTTGGAAACCCGCCCCGTGACGGCGGGCCGGGAGGATGTGGAGGCCGCCCTGGCGGGCTTCCGGGGGGACATTCAGCAGGTTCCCCCCATGTACTCCGCCGTGAAAATCCAGGGGAAGAAGCTCTATGAGCTGGCCCGGCGGGGAAAAGAGGTGGAGCGGAAGCCCCGGCCCGTCACCATCTATGGGCTGGAGCTGCTGGAGGCGGAGAGCGAAACGGATTTCCGCCTCCGGTGCCTCTGCTCCAAGGGGACCTATATTCGGACCCTTTGCCACGACGTCGGACAGGCCCTTGGCTGCGGCGGGACGCTGTACAGCCTCCGCCGGACCATGGCGGCGGGCTTTACCCTGGCGGAGGCCGTGACCCTGGGGGAGGTGCAGGAGAAGGGGGAGTCCCTGCTCCGCCCGCTGGACAGCCTGTTTGCCGGGTATCCCGCCCTGACCGTCCGGTCCCCGGGGCAGGAGAAGCGGGTCCGCTGCGGGAACCCCATCTCCCTGCCGGGAACGGCGGACGGTACTTACCGAATCTACGGACAAGACGGGGAGTTTCTCTGCCTCTCCCGGGGGGCGGGGGGGACCCTGACGTCCATCAAGAATTTCTTTGGAGCGTAGTATGAAAGAACGTGTCATTGCCCTGGGCTTCTTCGACGGGGTTCACCTGGGCCACGGCGCTTTGCTCCGCCGGACGGCGGAGGAGGCCGCCCGCCGGGGCTGCGCCCCCGCCGTCTTTACCTTTGACCGGCCCCCAAAGGAGGTGGTTACCGGCGTTCCCTGTCCCCTCATCAACTCCGCCGGGGACCGAAGGGAGCTGGTCCGGCGGCTGTACGGCATCAAGGAGGTCATTCTGGCCCCCTTTGACCGGGAGATGATGACCACCTCATGGGAGGACTTTGTGGAGGAGCTGCTGGTGGGCCGCTGGCACGCCGTCCACCTGGTGGCGGGCCACGACCACCGCTTCGGCCACAAAAACGCGGGCACGCCGGAGCTGTTAAAGGAGAAATGCGCCGCCCTTGGGATCGGCTGCGACATCATTTCCGAGGTGGAGATCGGCGGGGTTACCGTCAGCTCCACCTACATCCGCCGCCTGGTGGAGATGGGCCAGGTGGAGCGGGCGAACCGCTTTCTGGGCCACCCCCACACCCTGACGGGGACCGTCCGCCACGGGCGGGGCCTGGGCTCCTCCCGGCTCTTTCCCACGGCGAATCTGCCGGTGCCCCCCCATGTGCTGGTCCCCAGCCACGGGGTCTATGTGACGAGGGTCTATTTTGAGGACGNGACCAGCTTCCCCGCCGTCACCAACGTGGGGACCCGGCCCACGGTGAACCGGGGGACCGACGTGACGGTGGAGGCGTGCCTTTTGGACTTCCAGGGGGATTTGTACGGGCAAACCCTGCGGCTGGAGTTTTACAAGCACCTCCGGGATGAGATTCGCTTTGACTCTCTGGATGCCCTCCGGGCCCAGATTGCCGCCGACGCGGAGACCACCAGACGGTATTTTCAAGAGGAGCTTTCTCCATCAGAGGCATAAAAAAGCCGGACGGGAATTCCCGTCCGGCTTTGGCTTTACTTCTTGAACTCCTCCACCTGGAGGCAGCGCATGGCGTTCAGAATGGCGAGAAAGGCCACGCCCACGTCGGCGAACACCGCCTCCCACATGGTGGCCACGCCGAAGGCGCCCAGCAGCAGCACCGCGCCCTTGACCCCCAGGGCAAACCAGATGTTCTGCTTGACAATCCGCAGGGTCTTCCGGGAGATGCGCATGGCGGCGGCGATTTTCGCCGGGTTGTCGTCCATCAGCACCACGTCGGCGGCCTCGATGGCGGCGTCGGAGCCCAGGGCTCCCATGGCGATGCCCACGTCCGCCCGGGTGAGGACCGGCGCGTCGTTGATGCCGTCCCCCACAAAGGCCAGGGCCGCGTTCGGGGATTTCTTCGCCAGGAGGCCCTCCACCCGCTCCACCTTGTCCGCCGGGAGAAGCTGGGCGTGGACCTCGTCGATTCCCAGGTCCCGGACCNCGNTNNTGGCGGCGGCCTCCGTGTCGCCGGTGAGCATGACGGTCTTTTTCACTCCCGCCGCCTTCAGGCCCTCCACCAGGGTCTTGGCCTCCGGCTTGGGCAGGTCGGAAATCAGGATGTGCCCGGCGTAGCGCCCTTCNACGNTTACGTGGACGATAGTCCCCGGCAGGTCGCAGGGCTCCCATNGGACGCNCTCTTTTTCCATCAGGCGGCTGTTTCCGGCGGAGACGGCTTTGCCGTCCACCTTGGCCGTTACGCCATGGCCCGCGATTTCCTCCACGTCTGTCACCCGGCTGGGGTCCAGGTCCTTCCCGCAGGCCCTGCGGAGGGAGAGGGAAATGGGGTGGCTGGACCAGCTTTCCGCCAGGGCGGCGGCCTCCAGCAGCGCGTCCTTTGTGACGCCTTCGGCGGGGTGCAGGGCGGTGACGGTGAAGCTGCCCTGGGTCAGGGTGCCCGTCTTGTCGAAAACCACCGTCTCCGTCCGGGCCAGGGTTTCCAGGTAGTTGCTGCCCTTCACCAGGATGCCGCACTTGCTGGCCCCGCCGATGCCGCCGAAGAAGCTCAAAGGCACGGAGATCACCAGGGCGCAGGGGCAGGAGATGACCAGGAAGATGAGGGCCCGGTGGAGCCAGCCGGTCCAGTCCGTCCCCGCCAGGAAGGCGGGCTGGGCGGAGGCCGGAAGCAGCGCCAGGGCGATGGTGGGCAGAAGGAACAGGGCCGTGGCCGCAATGACCACGCAGGGGGTATAGTACCGGGCGAAGCGGGTGATAAAGTTCTCGCTGGCGGCTTTTTTCTCCCCGGCGTTTTCCACCAGGTCCAGGATTTTGGACACGGTGGACTCCTCGCAGGGCTTGGTGACCTTGACCCGCAGCAGCCCGGACTGGTTCACGCAGCCGNTGATCNCCGCGTCGCCTGCGCCCACNTCCCGGGGCGCGGACTCGCCGGTGAGGGCGGCGGTGTCCAGGGCGGAAGCGCCCTCCAGCACTTCACCGTCCAGGGGGACCCGCTCGCCGGGGCGGACCACCACCACGGCGCCCACCTCCACGTCCTCCGGGTCCACCTCCTCTAAAGAGCCGTCCTCCAGCTCCAGGTTGGCGGTGTCGGGGCGGATGTCCATGAGGGCGGCGATGGACTGGCGGGACTTGCCCACGGCGTAGTCCTGGAAGAGCTCGCCGNTTTGGTAGAAGAGCATGANAAAGACCGCCTCGGCGTACTCCCCGGTGGCGAAGGCCCCCACGGTGGCCAGGGCCATGAGGAAGTTTTCGTCAAAGACCTGGCCGTTTAGAATGTTGCGGACGGCCTTCCAAAGGACGTCCCAGCCGATGATGAGATNGGGGGCCAGGTACAGAGGGATTTCCATCCAACGGGGGACCGGGAACAGATTGGGCAGCAGCTTGACGGCGATCAGAAGCGCCGCCGCGGCCAGAATTCGATACAGCATTTTCCGCTGTTTGCGGGTGAGGTTGTTCATGGGGAACGCCTCCTTAAAGACGCGGGTTTTCCGCTTGATTTTCTCGTTTGAGTCTGCTATACTGGAGGCAACATGGAGGGTGGCCATGCCGCCCGTGCTGTGCTGGTAGGCTCCCTGTGCTTCGTTAGGGCGGGGAGCTTACTTTTTTGCGTTCAAAAGGGACCGCCGGAAGGCTCCGGCTTTTGCAGCACCGCCAGACCCACGGGGAGACGCCCGGGGATTATCTCCACCGTCGCCCGGCCAAGACCCNNGCGCTCTAAAANNGTCCGGTAAGTCTNGGGAGNGAAGGCGTGCTCGTAATGAAAGCCCACGCCGTGGTAGATTTTAATNACCGCGCCATAGGCCNCTCCCACCTTTCCCTGAAGATANGTGGGCAGAAGGAGCCNCCCNCCAGGGGCGGTCACCCGCCAAAGCTCCCGGACCGCCTCGTCCGGCGCCGGGAGCAGGTGGAGCACGTTGGCGGCGATAACCGCGTCAAAGCTGCCGTCCGGGTCCGGCAGGGCGGTCAGGTCCCGGCGGGCAAAGTCCAGGTTGGTCAGCCCCCGGCNGCGGGCCTTTCGCTTTGCCCGTTCCAGCATGGCCTCCGACAGGTCCGTGCAGAGAACAAAGCCCGCCCGCTCCGCCNCCGCCAGGGAAAACNNCCCCGTNCCGGCGGCGCAGTCCAGCACCCTGGCCCCGGCGGGAATCCGCTCCGCCNTCCGGGCCGCGGCGGCGGNNTTGGNCCGCCGGTTGGTCCACTGGGTAAGATCATAGAGCCGGGCCCAGCGGTCCCAGAAGGTGCTCAAAGGTTGATGATGCAGTCCGGCTCCACCTTTTTGCATACGGCCACAATTTCCTTCATGATGTCGTCAAACCGGGCGTCATCGGCGTCTACGGTCATTTTCTGGGCCATGAAGCTGACGGTGGCGTCGTGCACCCCGTCAATTTTTTTGATGGCCTCTTCCATTTTCGCGGCGCAGTTGGCGCAGTCCAGGTCGGTGAGCTTGAAACGCTTTTTCATGATGATCTTCCTCCTGATATGTTCATATGTTTCTGCATAGGGAAAACGGAATTATTCGCGGACATGCTCCAGCCCCTGGTCGATGATGGTCTTGACGTGGTCGTCCGCCAGGGAGTAGAACACGGTCTTGCCCTCCCGCCGGGACTTCACCAGCCGGACGTTTTTCAACGCCCGGAGCTGGTGGGAGACGGCGGACTGGGTGAGCCCCAGCAGCGCCGCGATGTCGCAGACGCACATCTCCGACTCGAAGAGCACGTAGAGGATGCGGACCCGGGTGGAGTCCCCGAAGATGCGGAACAGCTCCGTCAGATCGTAGAGGGTGTCCTCCCCCGGCAGTTCCCGCCGNACCTTTTCCACCACGTCCTCGTGGGCGTGGATGAAATCACAGCACTCCACGTTGTAGCGGTCCTCCATGAGTCCGCCTCNTTTCAAATGAACAATTGAACGAGTGTTCATATGTTCATTATACGCGGCGGCCTACGTTTGTCAACCCCCTTTTTCAAAAAAGTTGAAATGGGGACGGCGCTGTGGTATACTGACGCTGTTTTTCACCACTTGATCGGGAGGCTTCTTTATGGAGAATATGGAAACGCTCCGGCTGGAGACGCTGAAGCTGGGGGCCAACGCCTTTACGGACCACAATTTCATCCGGCTGGAATCCGCGGAGGCGGACTGCGCGGTCTACCGCCTGGATATCCGGCCGGAGAGCCGGAATCCCTTCGGCATGGTCCACGGCGGGGCGCTGTACACCCTGGCGGACGACGCCGCCGGCGGCGCGGCCCACAGCGACGGGCGGCATTACGTCACCCAGCACGGGGACCTGCATTTTTTGGACAACCGGGCCCACGGGACTATCCGGGCCGCGGGGCGGGTCCGGCACCGGGGGCGGTCCACGGTGCTGGTGGACGTGGAGATTACGGACGAGCGCGGGTCCTTGCTTGCCACGGGGGCGTTCAGCTATTTCTGCGTGGACCGGAAGCGGATGGAGGAGCGGGCCCGGGAAACATAAAAAAGAGGAGCGTCCTAGCGGGACGCTCCTCTCTTCGTTATTCTAGGGTGTTCTCCAGGGTTTTCCAGAACTCCACCAGCTTGCTTTTCAGCACATAGCCCTGGTCCTCCTCCGTAATGAGGCCCACCTGAGAGGGAGACAGCCCGGCGGCCAGGGCCGCTTCCGGCACCTCCGCCGAGGCGGCGGCGCACAGGGGCGGGAACACCACGCACCACCAGTTCTGCCCCTCCCCCGCGCCGATGACGGCCCGGAGGGCCAGGTACTTCCCGGCGGGGAGGGAGAAGCCCTCGTACTCCCGGGTGGGGAACACGGTGTCCTCCAATTCGATGGTGACGGCGTAGTCATAGCCGTTTGCCCGGATTTCCCCGGCGGCGACGCGCTCCAGCTCCAGCACCTGGCCCCGGAGGAGGGCTTCCGCCTCCCGGCGGTCCGCCGCTCCCGCCAGCAGGGGCTCCGCGTAAGCGAGAATCCGGTCCCGGACCTTCAATTTCAGGGCCTGGTCCTCCTCGGAATCGGAGTTCGCCAGCACATGGAGGCGGACCACCTTGTCGGACAGCTCCTGCCCGGTTTGCAGGGCCATGNCNCCGGTGGCGAGAAANGCCGCCAAAAACAGCAGNAGCACAATTTCCACAAGCTTCAGCCGTCCGGCCTGTTCGGTTTTCATATGTCGTCCATTCCCTTCCCCCTTGCGGGCCTTTGAGGGAAGCATGGACGGCTTTTTCAAATTTTATTCCGGTCCCAGAAAATTTTTCCTGGCCCAGGCCTCCAGCGCCTCGTTTTCCGGGGGCTCCTCCGGGGCCGTCTCGCCGTGGGTGGTGGACAGGTCCGAGGTGTCGATGGGGGCGCTTTCCTCAAACAGATCGTAGTAGTCCTCGTTCTGGAGGGTGGGGCGGCGCTTCCGGGCGATGGCGGTGATGGTGGGATAGAGCACGANGGCGATGAGGCCGCCGGAAAAGCCGTTGTTATAGAGGTTCAGCCCCGCCACCGGCCCGCCGGTCTGGAGGACCAGGGAGGCGTGGATAAATCCCGCCAGCACCCCGTAGGGCCAGCCGAAGTGGCCGGAGATGGGGGCCAGGGTGGTGCCGAAGAGGCCCGCCAATTGGAGGGAAGGGTAGTCTGGGGTGTGGTGCATGCCGTAGGCCCCGATGAAGACCCCCAGCATGACGGGGAGAATGTTCCGGGCGTGCTTGCCGAAGGCGGAAAAGCCCATGATGGTGAAAATGCCCCCGATGGTGGGGCCGTTGAGGTCGCCCCCCACCAGGAGGACGTAGGCCATGCCCAGAAAGCCGTTGACGCCGATGTTCACCAGCACGGGGCCGTAGCCGAACATGCGGAGGTAGTCGCTGGGGGCCCGGCCGGTGGTGGAGAGGAGGCGGCGGTAGCCCGCCCAGACGCTCCAGGCGGGGACGCCGGTAGCGAAGAAGCCCAGGAGAATCAGGACGGAGCACAGCAGGCTCAGCACGGCGATGAAGCCGGTGTTATAGCCCTTGGCCCAGTAGAGAACGGAGTCCGGGCTNNCGCCGNAGGCGGTGAGGACCGGCACAATCATCATGGCGAAAAGGCCGCAGGCGAAGCCCATGTTGTAGAGGTTCATGCCGTTTTGGACCTTATAGGTGTAGGCGGAGAGGGAGGGGAGGATGAAGCCGATGAGGACGCCGGTCACCGCCCCCAGGNGGAGACTGGCGTGGATGCTGCCNAGGNACATANANCTCACCAGCGGGGCCAGGGAGGTGGCCAGCAGGGAGACAGCGGCGTGCTTGGAAAANGGCNCCCGCTGGTACTTGNCGNAGAGCCAGGTGCCCAGGATGATGGGCCAGATGTTGACGAAGTTCTTCCCGAAGAGGGAAAAGCCCGCCATCAGCCCCATCTCCACGATGGTGAAGCCGTTGTAGGGGTCCCCGGAGAATTTGATGATGCAGATGGAAATGATGGTCACCAGCCCCGCGTTTACCAGGGNCGCGCCGGGGCCGCCGATGGAGACGTAATCCGTAATCAGCAGGTCCTGCATGGTGACGATGTGGTACAGCCCCTTCAGGATGTCCATGGGGGCCTCCAGGGTCAGGCCCAGGAGCATCAGCCCGATGNAGNATACCAGCGTGGCCGGGAATAGGTTTTTATAACGGTCCTGCAATGCGGTTCCTCCCCTGTTTAACGTGGTTTCAGCAATGATTATACTGGAAAAAACCGGGGGACGCAAGAAGGTTTTTGTGAATTCCGCCGGGGGGGTGCGTAAAATTTGCGTGAAGCGGCACAGGACCGGCCTGGTGAGGGCCGGTCCTGATTGATTAGTGATTGCGGATTTTAAACGCCTCCGGGGGCATGGACTCCGACAGGGCCATGAGGGCGTGGTTGAAGCCCCCGCCGTAGTCAAAGCGAAGGTCGGAGAGGGCGGCCCCGCTGACGCGGTCCGNCATGGAGAAGGTGGCGCGGGTTCCTTTCCCCTGGTGGGACTCCGCCGTGATAACGCCGCCGTGGCCCTGGGCGATGCCCCGGCAGAGGGCCAGGCCCAGCCCCAGGCCCTGGGGCTGCGGGGCGGGCTGCTCCGCCTGGTGGTAGCTGTCAAAGAGAGTCACCTGCCGTTCCGGGTCGATGCCGGGGCCGGTATCCTCAACAGAGAGGAAGACCCGCCCCCCGGACAGACGCAGCTCCACGGTGATGAGGCCCCCGGCGGGGGTGAATTTAAAGGCATTGGACAGCAGCTGGTAGAGAAGCTGTTCCAGCGCGTCGGGGCAGAAGGCGCAGATGTGGCTGTCCGCCGCGCAGACAAGGCGGGTCTCCAGCCCCCGGAGGGGGGCCAGGGAGGCGGCCTTGGCAAAGATGTCCGCCACGAACTCCACGATGTCCCGGTCCTGGAGGGGCAGGGGCTCCTCGCTCAGGTAGCGGGCGGCGGTGAGGTTGTTTACCAGGCGGATAAGGCGGTAGTAGCTCTGGTCCACCAGGGCGGCCTTGGCGTCCAGCTCCGGGTCCTGCTCCCGGGCGGCGGAGGGGGCCAGCCGGGCGGCGGCAAAATACAGGCTGCTCAGGGCTCCGCGCATCTGCGCGGCGGCCTGGGGCAGCAGTGAGAGGTCCAAATCCATGGGGCGGTCTCCTTTCCGGCGAAACTCCCGGAGCGGTCTGGCCCTCTGGAAGCGTCTGGGTTAGCATGTGCCGGGGACAGCGGTCTAAGCCCAGGAAAAGACTGCCTCCCCCGGAAATATCATAGCAAAAGGCGGGGGAAAACACAAGAAATTTATCGAATTTTGTCGAATGATGTCGAACCGGGCGGAAGGAGCCAAAAAAATACCGCCCGGATGGGCGGCATTTCAGGGCGGGGCTTATTCCTCCGCCTCTTGGGCGGCGGGCTTTTTCCGGCGCCCGCCCCGGCGGGGGCGGGTCACCTTCACGGGCTTTTCCGGCTCGGGCTCCGGGGACTGGAAGATGCGCTTGAGGTGGTTGTAAAGGGCGCAGCCCTGGGCGGAGCCGTACTCCTTCACCAGGGCGTTGCAAAGCTCCTGGCGGTCCGCCGAGCGGAGGACGAAGGGCAGGTGGAGGCAGCTTTCAATGGAGGGGCGGAGGGCCACCTCCTGAAAGGCGTTGGCGTATCGGGCCTGAAGGGCGTCGATGGAAGCGGCGTAGCCCTTGTCCTGGCTGATGACGTAGGCGTAGTCCGCTTCCCGTTTGCCCACCAGGACGCCAAGCTCGGTGATGATCTGGAAGTCGATGGAGTTCTTGCCGCCCCGGACGCTCTCGATATACTGCACGTCCGCCGCCGTTCCGGCGCAGAGCTTTTGAAGCTTGCTGAGGGCCAGGCCCTTTTCCTTCTGGTAGAAGATGAGGACGGTGTCCTGGTCCGAGAGCATGTCGACGCCGGTGAGCCCGGTGCCGATGTTGTTGTCGCCGTCCACGAGAAAAATGGTTTTCATGAATCCGTTCCTTTGTATCATATTCGCGCCATGTCCGGCGCGTGAGGTTACAAGGGGCAAGTNTAGCAGGTTTCCGGCGGAAAGGCAAGGGGGAAATGGTGTGAGGGATTAGATTTGTTCTACCGGAAGGCCCTGTAAATAGCGCCGGACCACGTCGAAGGCGTGGTTTGCCGAAAGGCCCTGGATGCGGTCCCGCCTCCGGCGGCCCAGGTCCAGGCGGCGGCAGAAAGTTCCCTCTGGCGTGGCCAGGCCGATGTACACGATCCCCACGGGGACGCCCCGCTCGTCCGGGTCCGGCCCTGCCGCCCCGGTGANGGAGANACCAAGGTCCGNTCCGGTGATCCGGCGGACCCCCTCCGCCATGGCCCGGGCGCACTCCTCTGAAACGGGGCCGTATGTATCCAGGACGTCCTGGGGGACGTGGAGCACCTCCGCCTTGACGCTGGTCCAGTAGCTGACCACGCCGCCCCGGTAAACGGCGGAGATTCCGGGGATGGCGGTGAGCCGCTGGGCAACCAATCCGCCGGTGCAGCTCTCGGCGGTGGCGAGGGTGAGCCCTCNGCGGATCAGATGGCCGTNGCAGCAGTCCGCCAGGNCGCTGCCCTCCACGNCGTAGACGATGTCGCCCAGGGTTTCCAGAACCATTTGCCCCACGGGGGCCAGCGTGGAATATGCCTCGTCCTCCGTGGCGGCCTTGGCGGTGGCCCGGAGGCGGACCTCACAGGGTTTGGCGTAGGTGGCCAGGGTGGGGTTGGTCATATGGGCCATTTTTTCGTGGAGAAGCTGGTCGATGGAGCTCTCCCCCATGCCGAAGGTCATGATGTCCTGGGAGACGATGACCTCGTGGGAGAGCTTCCGCAGGTAAGGCTCCACGTGGCGGCGGAGCATGGTTTCCATTTCGTGGGGGGGACCCGGGAGCATAAGGACGTGGACGCCCTCCGATTCGAAGGCGCAGCCAGGGGCGGTGCCCACGGGGTTGTCGAAGACCGTGCAGCCCTCGGGCAGCTCCGCCTGCTGGGTGTTGTTCTCCGGCATGGGGACGTGGAGGGCGGATTCGTAGAAGGCGCGGATGTCCTCGAGAATGTCGGGGTGGAGGATGAGGGGTTTTCCGAAGGCTTCGCAGATGGNNTGTTTGGTGAGGTCGTCGTAGGTGGGGCCCAGGCCGCCGGTGGTGATGAGGATGTCCGCACGGCGGCGGGCGATGTCCAACGCCTCCCGGAGGCGTTGGGGGTTGTCGCCTACGACNGTGTGCCAGAAGACGTTGACGCCTAGGGNGGANAGGCTTTGGCTCAGGACCTGGGCGTTGGTGTTGGCGATGTTGCCAAGGAGTAATTCAGTGCCTACGGCGATGAGCTCCGCAGTGTGAGACATGAGGGGGGTCCTTTCTTCCCCGGAGGGGGAGGGTTGTACTCGCC
>NZ_CAJMXG010000057.1:0-15070 GCF_905219725.1 Oscillibacter sp. CU971 | reverse complement strand
GCATCACCCCGTTGAGGCAGCTGACAGGCAGGAACAGGGCGAAGGCCCGGAGGGCGGATTCCGCCGCGGCGTCCCCAATCCACCCCCCGGCGATTCGAGGCGTGAGGACCCAAAGCCCCGCCCCCGCGGGCAGGGCGAAGAGGAGGCAGTACCGGATACTGCCGGACAGGGCGGGCCGGACGCTCCGCCGCCGTCCCAGGGCCTCGGCGGAGAGGTAGAGGGCGCAGGTCCGGGCCCCGGAGGAGCCCAGGGTGAAAGCCAGCATCCGCACGGAGAGGATCAGCTGCAAAAGGCCCACCCCGGCGGCCCCCAGGCGGCCGGAGAGGCAGACCTGAAAGCTCATGCCCGCAAGACGCAGGGCCAGGTTGGCCCCGGTAAGCAGCAGAGCGCCGTAGAACATGGTGCTTCCCTTTTTCAAAACAACACCCCCGTCCTACACTATATGGACGAGAGGGAGCGGGTAGGACAAAAAGGGGGGTTGAACCGGCGGCGGGAAGTGTGGTAAAATAAGACAAATATTGCCGTGTTACAGGGGGAAGAGGCTATGAGGCAGTACATTGCGGACGCCTTCGCGGAGGAGCTGTTTACGGGAAACCCGGCGGCGGTGCTTCCCTGCAAGCAGATGCCGGACGCGGCGCTTATGCAGAGCATCGCCATAGAGAACAACTATTCGGAAACCGCCTTCGTGGTGAAAACGGGTTCCGGGGCCTATGACCTGCGGTGGTTTACCCCCAGCGGGGAGATTGACCTCTGCGGCCACGCTACNCTGGNGTCGGCCTACGTTGTCAGTGANTTTGTGGAGCCCGGCGTTTNGGAGATGCGCTTTCAGACCCTGAGCGGGGAACTGCGGGCCACGCGGGAAGGGGAGTGGATTACCCTGGATTTTCCCGTTGGAAAGGCGAAGCCCGTCCCGGTGACGGAGGCGATGCTGGCCGCCACGGACGGCCTGGCCCGGGAGGCGTATTTCGACGGCGGGGACCTGGTGATCACCGTGGGAAGCGAGGAAGAGCTGGCCCGGTTTGTCCCCAACGACGGGTTGATTTTAAAGCTGGACGGCCTGCGGGACGGGCTGGGGCTGATCCTGACCGCCCCTTCCGCGGAGTACGATTTTGTGTCCCGGTACTTCTACCCCTGTTCTTATCCCAGGGCCCATGTCATGGAGGACCCCGTAACAGGGCGGGCTCACACCTTCCTGGCCCCTGTTTGGGCAAAGAAGCTGGGAAAAACCCGCATGACGGCCCGGCAGATTTCCCGGCGGGGCGGCGTGGTGGCCGTCCGGCTGGAAGGAGGCCGGGTCTTCCTGGGGGGAAAGGTTTTTCTGTTTATGGAGGGGGAAATCCCCTTTGATTTGTAGGCGGGGCCTTCGGCTCTTTTCGGGAGCGTCATTTTAATGGAATCAAACGCACACAAAGGAGAAAACGCATATGAAAATTGCCGTCATCGCCGGGACTCCGGTAGACACACAGATGGGCGTGGAGCTGCTGAAAAGCCGGGGGGCGGAGGCCCTGGGCTTCCCCATCTCCCGGACCCCGGAGGAGCAGACCGCCTTTCAGGTGGGCTCCCAGTCCGCCCGGGAGGCGGCGGTGGGGGCTGTTTTAGAAAACATCAAAATCCGGGGGATGGACCGGGTGCTGCTCTACTGCAATTCCCTCAGCGCCACCATCGACGCGCACGGCCTGGCGGAAGGGAGGGGCCTTCGCATCTGGACGCCCATGGACGTCTACGGTGAGATCGCCCTCCAATACCGCCGCATCGGCGTGCTGGCCGCCAACTGCCAGGGGGCCGCCGGAGTGGAGCGGGCCATGGTGAACGCCTCCCCCGAGACTTTGGTCTTTGGGGCGGGGGTGCTGCCGCTGGTGCTGGGCGTAGAAGCCGGGACGCCGCCGGAGGAGCTGGCGGAGGACTGCGGCCTGGGGCTTCTTCTCCGCTTCTTCGAGGACAACGGGGCGGAGGCGGTGGTGCTGGGCTGCACCCACTTCCCCTATGTGAAGCAGGCCCTGGGAAAGCGGACAAGCCTCCCCGTTCTGGACCCGGCGGAGCGGCTGGCGGAGCTGGTTCTGGCCCCCTGAAGGGCGGAAATTTCCAGGTAAACGATTACGTACCGTCCCTCTGGAAAACGGAGGGGCGGCGCGTTTCTTTTTCCAGGGTCCGGGAGCCTTTGGGGCCGTAAAGGTTTCGCAAGAAAAGGCAAAAAATCCAGAAAATTTGCCGTTCACAGACTGGACATTTTTAGAAGAAGGGTGTACAATGCAAGGAAGTATGCGATGGTATGTCCAGGCACGTCAGCCCGTCCAGACGGTGGACGGCAGGACCGCCCCCCGCCCGGGCCGCTGCCAGCAGTAAAAAATGAGGTGAAATAATGGCACAAGCGTTCTTTGGCGGCGTTCATCCCCACGACATGAAAGCCGCGACCAATGAAAAGGCCATCGAGCAGCTGCCTGCCCCTGCTCAAGTGGTCATCCCCATGTCCCAGCACTTCGGCGCGCCATGCACCCCCCTTGTCAAGGCCGGCGACCATGTGAAGGTGGGCCAGAAGATCGGCGAGTTCCGCGGTCTTGGCGCCCCCATCCATGCCAGCGTCTCCGGCACCGTCAAGGCGGTGGAGCCCCGTCCCTATTCCATGGGCGGAAACGTCATGTCCGTGGTCATTGACAACGACGGACAGGACGAGGTCAGCGAGGAGGTCCAGGCCCCCGCGAACCCGGACGCCCTGAGCGTGGACGAGATGGTGGAAATCGTGAAAAACGCCGGCATCGTCGGCATGGGCGGCGCAACCTTCCCCACCCATGTGAAAATCTCCGGCGGCATCGGAAAAGTGGACACCGTGATCATCAACGGCGCGGAGTGCGAGCCCTACATCACCGGCGACCACCGGGCCATGCTGGAGCGCTCCGAGGAGATCATCGGCGGCGCGACCTACCTCGCCAAGATGTTCGGCGTGGAAAAAGTGGTCATCGGCGTGGAGGTCAACAAACAAAACGGCATCGACCGGCTGAACAAAACCATTGCCGAAAAGCACGCCCCCGTGGTGGTGGAGGGCCTCCGCTGCCGCTATCCCCAGGGCGGTGAGAAGCAGCTCTGCCAGGCCATCACCGGCAAGCAGGTGCCCCCGGGAGGGCTGCCCAGCAACATCGGATGCGCGGTATTCAATATCAATACCACCTGCGCCATCTTTAAGGCGATTACCACGGGCATNCCCGTGGTGAAAAAGGTGGTCACCGTCTCCGGCTCCGGCGTGGTGGAGCCCAAGAACGTGGAGTGCCCCATTGGCACCCCCGTGTCCCTTCTGTTTGACTTCTGCGGCGGGCTGAAGGACGGCACCTATAAGCTCATCGCCGGCGGCCCCATGATGGGCATGGCCCAGTACACCGCCGACATCCCCGTGGCCAAGGGCACGGGCTGCATGCTGGCCTTCTGCGAGAAGGAAGAGCAGACCGTGGAGCATCCCCAGTGCATCCGCTGCGGCAAGTGCGTGGGCGTGTGCCCCATGCACTTAGAGCCCCTGTTCCTGTACCAGTATGCCTCCAAGGGCCTGGTGGACGAACTGAACGACGCCCACATCATGGACTGCATGGAGTGCGGCGCCTGCGCCTACACCTGCCCCGCCCGGCTGCACCTGACCCATATGTTCAAAACCGGCAAGCAGCTGGTGAAGGACGCCGCGGCCAAGGCCAAGGCCGCCGCCGAGGCCAAAAAAGCCGCCGAAGAGGCGAAAAAGGAGGTTGTCAACAAATGACGGACTATAAGAATCTCAAGCTGATCGCCACCTCCTCGCCCCATATCCGCGGAAGCGAGACCACCCAGGGCATCATGAAGGACGTCATCATCGCCATGGTGCCCGCCCTGGCGTTCGCCTGCTTCAACTTCGGCCTCCGGGCCTTGACCATGACCGCCGTGTCCGTGGCGGGGTGCATTNTCTTCGAGTGGCTGTACCGCAAGGTGATGAAGAAGCCCCAGTCCGTTCGGGACCTGTCCGCCGTGGTTACCGGCATGCTGCTGGCCTTCGTCAGCCCCGTGCAGATTCCCTATTGGATGATTCTCATTGGCGACGCCTTCGCCATCATCATTGTCAAGCAGCTCTTCGGCGGCATCGGCAAAAACTTCGTGAACCCCGCCCTGGCGGGCCGGGCCGTGCTGCTGGCCAGCTACGCCGGGTCCATGACCACCTGGGTGGACCCCGCCATGAATCAAGCGGNCCTGTTCGGGTCCAACGTGGACATCGTCACCGCCGCCACCCCCCTGGCCTACATGAAGGGCACGGACCCCGTGGCCCTGGCCGAGAGCTTTGGAAACCTCACGGGTACATACAGCGTCAGCCAGATGTTCATGGGCCAGATCGGCGGCTCCCTGGGCGAGGTTTCCGCGCTGAGGCTGATCATCGGCGGCGCGTACCTCATCTGGCGGAAGGTCATCAACTGGCAGACCCCCGCGGCCTACATCGGCACCGTGGCCGTCCTCACCTTCCTGTTNCCCAAGGCCGGCAGCAGCCTGGACTGGATGCTCTACAGCATCTTCGGCGGCGGCCTCATGCTGGGCGCGTTCTTCATGGCCACCGACTACGCCACCTCCCCCGTCACCAAGAAGGGCCAGCTGATTTTCGGCGTGGGCTGCGGATTGTTCACCGTGCTGATCCGCTACTTCGGGTCCTATAACGAGGGCGTGTGCTACTCCATCATGGTCATGAACCTGTTCGTGCCCTTCATCGACAAGTACACCAAGCCCGTGCGCTTCGGCGTTGTGAAATCCGACAAGAAGGAGGGGGCCGCGAAATGAGCACCAAGAGCAAGGAAAAGGTCCAGATGGACCCCGCGTACATTNTTAAACTGACCGTCACGCTGCTGGTCACCTGTNTGGTTGTGGCGGCGGCATTGGGCGGCGTCAACGCCGTCACCGAGGAAAAAATCGACGCCATCAACTGGGCTAAGACCGTGGAGGCCATGAAGGCCGTGGTGGCGGACCCGGACAACACCACCTTCTCCGACAAGCTGACCCTTACCGACGAGATGACCGCCGCCTCCGGCAGCGTCACTCTGGACTCCGTGTATGAGGCCCAGGTGGGCGGCGCGACGGCGGGCTACGCCATCAAGGTGGTGTCCNGCGGCTCTCAGGGCAAGATTGAAATGATGGTGGGCGTGGACGGAGAAGGAACCGTCACCGGCGTGTCCATCGTCAAAAACGCGGAAACCGCAGGCATCGGCTCCAAGGTCATGACCAACATGCCCACCGCCTCCGGCGTGGGCGTCCTGAGCCAGTTCGAGGGCAAGAGCGCCGCCGACGGGCTTTTGGCAGTGGGAACGAATGTGGACGCCATCTCCGGCGCCACGGTCTCCACCCGGGGCGTGACCAACGGCGTCAACGCCGCGCTGGCTGTGGCCGGCGTGATGGGCTGAGAAAGGGGGAGCTGAAACATGAATCTTGGTAAACAGCTGAAAGAGGGCCTGCTGACCCAAAACCCCGTTCTGGTGCAGATGCTGGGCCTGTGCTCCACCATGGCCATCACCACCTCCATCATGAACGGCTTAGGCATGGGCGTGTCCGTGCTCATCATTCTGACGGCGGCCAACGTGGTTATCTCCGCCATCCGGAAGATCGTCCCCGACAAGATCCGTATCGCCATGTTCATTGTGGTCATCGCGGGCTTCGTCACCTGCGTGGNCCTGCTGCTTCAGGCCTTTGTCCCGGCGATTGCCGAGTCTCTNGGCGTGTTCATTCCGCTGATCGTGGTGAACTGCATCATCCTGGGCCGGGCGGAGGCCTTCTCCTATAAGANCGGCGTGGGCGCTTCCTTCTTCGACGGCATCTTCCAGGGCCTGGGCTACACCCTCGTCCTGCTGGCGATGTGCTTCATCCGGGAGCTGCTGGGCGCGGGAACCCTGGCGGGCTTCCGCATCATTCCGGAGCAGTTCCCCATCGGCATTCTGACTCTGCCCGTGGGCGGCTTCCTGGTGCTGGGCTTCCTCATCGCCGCCATGCAGTGGGCGCTGTCCAAGAGTAAGGAGGGCAAGTAAATGGATCAAATTTCAAGACTGCTGGCGATTACNCTGGCCGCCATCCTGGCGAACAACTTCATCTTCTCCCAGTTCCTGGGCATCTGCCCCTTCCTGGGCGTTTCCAAGAAGGTGGATACCGCCGTGGGCATGGGCTTCGCTGTGACCTTCGTCATGGGCCTGGCCTCCGCCATCACCTGGGCGGTGAACAAATTCATCCTGGTGCCTCTGGATCTGGAGTACATGCAGACCGTGGCCTTCATTCTGGTTATCGCGTCTTTGGTGCAGTTCATTGAGATGTTCCTCCAGAAGTNCATGCCCTCCCTGNACANGGCCCTGGGCGTGTACCTGCCCCTGATCACCACCAACTGCGCGGTGCTGGGCGTTGCGCTGCTGAACATTCAGGAGGGTTACAACTTCATTGAGTCCGTGGTCTACGGCATCACCGGCGGCATCGGCTTCCTGGTTGCCATCGTGCTGTTTGCCAGCATCCGGGAGCGGCTGGTCTTTGCCGAGTATCCCAAGAGCTTCGAGGGCTTCCCCATCGCGCTGGTCACCGCCGGTCTNATNGCCCTGGCGTTNATGGGCTTCTCCGGCTTGGTAANTTGGTAAGGAGGGCGGTTGCGTTATGATGAATATTTTATTCGCGGTGGCCGTCCTGGGCGTTCTGGGCGCGATCTTCGGCCTGGTCCTGGCCGTGGCCTCCAAGATTTTCGAGGTAAAGAAGGACCCCCGTGAGGAGGCCATCCTGGGCCTGCTGGCCGGGGCCAACTGCGGCGGCTGCGGCTATCCCGGCTGCGGCGGCTGTGCCGCCGCCATTCTGGCGGGAGAAGCTCCCGTCACTGCCTGCGCCCCCGCCGGGGCGGAAAACGCCGCCGCCATTGCCAAGATTATGGGCATGGAGGCTCCCACCGGGGAGCGGCAGGTGGCTTTCGTNCGCTGCACNNGCGGCGTGAACGCGAAAANGCGCTTTGACTATGTGGGCGTCAAGGACTGCATCTCCGCGACGAAGGTCGCGGGCGGTCCCCTGGAGTGCGCCTTCGGCTGCCTGGGCTTTGGCTCCTGCGTGGCCGCGTGCCAGTTCGGCGCCATGTCCATCGGCCCCGGCGGCACCGCCGTGGTGGACCCGGACAAGTGCACCGNCTGCATGGCCTGCGCCGCCGCCNGCCCCCGGCACCTGATTACCTCCGTCCCCGTGTCCAAGAAGGTTCACGTAGGCTGCGCCAACCAGGACAAGGGCAAGGCGGCTATGAGCGTCTGCTCCACCTCCTGCATCGGCTGTGGATTGTGCCAGAAGGAGTGCAAAAAAGACGCCATCCATGTGGAAAACGGCGTAGCGGTCATCGACTACGACAAGTGCGTGGGCTGCNAGCTNTGCACCAAGGTNTGCCCGAGAGACGCCATTCTCCNTGTGGCAACNGCCGAGGAGAAGGAAAAGTACAAGGCCNTCANGAAGGCTCAGGCCGAAANGGCCAAGGCCGCGGCGGAAGCCAAAGCCGCGGAACCCGCTGGAAAGTAACCCTTCAAGATGCTGGAAAACGCCCCGGATTCAGGTCCGGGGCGTTTTTTCGCCCGTTAAGGCGGACCTGGATTTTTATGGAATTTATCGAAGGGCCTTGTATTTTGACGGAAGCTGGTATATGATAAGGGCGTCCCCCGGCGAAGGCCGGAAGGACAAAGGCAGAGTAGGGACACGCGTGTCAAAGTGCCGGAGAGACGGGGAGTTGCTCTTTGGACGAAGGAAGAAATTCCGCAGTGCGCGTCCCGCATCCCNCTGCCGCATATGGGAACGGGCTTCCTCTGTGCGGCGTGCTGCCGCATTTTTAGAGGAGGTTTTTGTTATGCCCAAAAGGAATGTGAAACGGATGTGCTACGCCGCGCTGCTGGCGGCCATGTACCTGCCCCTGTCGCTCTACGCGGCGGTGCAGGTGGGGAATGTGCGGATTTCCTTCGGCTCCCTGCCGGTGGTGGCGGCCGCCCTGCTCTTCGGCCCGGTGGACGCGGTAATCGTGGCCATGGTGGGCGAGTTCTTCAAACAGCTTTTGACCTACGGCGTCACCTACACCACCGTGCTGTACCTGATCCCCCCGGCCCTCCGGGGCCTGGTGGTAGGCCTGGGGGCNCTTGCGCTGCTGTCCCTCCGGGGCCAGCGGCTGGAGGAGCGGCGGATGCTTTGCTATGCTGTTTGCATCGTGGCGGCCGTCTGCACCACCCTGGGGAACACCCTGGTGAACTGGCTGGACAGCGTGCTGATGGGCTACTATTTTCCAGGCCTGATTCTGGGGGATTTTGTCTGGCGGCTCATAGTGGGCATGATCAACGCCGTGGTGATGTCCTCCCTGGCAATCCCCCTGGTGAAGGCGCTCCGGCAGCGGAACGCGGTCAGCCTGTAAAGGAGGCGGCGCCATGACGGGAGAAGAGGCCGTAGCCTACGTCTGGTCCCACGGCTGGGATGCCCATGCCCCCGGCCTGGGCCGCGTCCGGGAGCTGCTTCGCCGCCTGGGGGACCCCCAGAAGGGGCTGAGATTTATCCACGCGGCGGGCACCAACGGCAAGGGCAGCGTCTGCGCCTGTCTCGCCTCCGTGCTGGAGGCGGCGGGGTATCGGGTGGGGCTGAACACGTCCCCCCACCTGGAACGCTTTCATGAGCGCATCCGGGTGAACGGGGAGGAGATTTCCGATGAAGCCCTTGGGGCGGTGATGGACCGGGTCCGCCCTGCGGCGGAGGCCATGGCGGAGCACCCCACGGAGTTCGAGCTGATCACCGCCGCCGCCTTCCTGCACTTTCAGGAGCAGGTCTGTGATATCGTGGTCCTGGAGACCGGCCTGGGCGGGGGCTTGGACGCCTCCAACGTCATCGAGACTCCGGAGCTGGCAGTCCTCACCGCCATGGGCATGGACCACGCCGCCATTCTGGGCCCCACCCTTCGGGACATCGCCGCCGCCAAGGCGGGGATTATCAAGCCGGGGGGGACCGTGGTCAGCCGGGGGGGCTGTCCCGAGGCGGACGAGGTGTTTCGCCAGGTCTGCCAAGAGCGGGGGGCGGACTTGACGGAGCTGGACCTCTCCCGGCTGCGGGTCCGGCGGCTAGACCTGGAGGGCGCGGTTTTCGACTTCGCCCCCTGGGAGGACCTGACCATCCCCCTGGCGGGGGCCTATCAGGCGGAGAACGCCGCCCTGGCCCTGACGGCCCTGGAGGCCTTGAAGAAAAAGGGATGGAGCATCCCGGAGGAGGCCGTCCGCCAAGGGCTGGCGGCAGTCCGCTGGCCGGGGCGCTTTGAGGTCCTGGGGAAACGCCCCGTTTTCCTCCTGGACGGCGCCCACAACGCCCACGGCATGCGCGCGGCGGCGGAGAGCCTGCGGGCCCTCTTTCCCGGAAAACGGCTGACCTTCCTCCTGGGCATCCTGGCGGACAAGGACGCCGGGGAGATGCTGGACCTGCTGGCCCCCCTGGCGGAGCGGGCCTTTGTCCTCCGGCCCGACAGCCCCCGGGCCATGGACCCGGCGGCGCTGTGCGCCCTTCTGGCCAAGCGCGGGGTGGAAGCCCGGCCCTGCGTTTCGGTAGAAGAGGGGCTGAACGCCGCCCTGGCGGCGGCGGGGGAGGCAATCTGCGCCCTGGGTTCCCTGTACCTCTGCGGCGAGGTGCGCGCGGCTTATACCGGGAAATTCCCGCCGCCGGGGACATGCCGCTGAACGAAGAAGCCTGAACAAGAAGCAGGTCCGCCGGGCGGGCCTGCCCTTGTTTTATGGAAGGAAAATTCTGCCATTTCTCAGAAAACAAGGGAAGAAAGCCCGCCTGACGGCTTGACAAGCCCGGCGGATCCCTTTATGATAAGAAAGAATCTACATTTTGCCGCGGCGACGGGGGTGGATTTCCGTCACTATGCCGGTACCGGCAGGAGAGGAGGCGCGCCGCCATGGAGACTATCACCAGCAAGTNANATCCNCTGTGCGTCCATCTGCGGAANCTGGCCTCCTCCCGTTCCTACCGCGAGGAAACGGGAGAATTTTTGTGCGACAGCCCCAAGCTCCTCCAGGAGGCGGCGCTGTGGGGCGCGCCCATCACGGCGCTGCTGTACACCCAGGGGGCGGCGCTGCCCCCTGGACTGGAAGGGCGGGTTCCCCGGATGGCGGAGGTCAGCGAGAGCGTCATGCGCTCCGTCAGCCCCATGGAAACCCCCCAGGGGGCCGTTTTTTCCTGCCGGTCCCCGGGCTGTGCCCCGCCGGAGCGGCTGGGGCCCGGCGCNGGGGGGCGGCTGCGCTTCCTGGTGCTGGACGGGGTGCAGGACCCCGGCAATGTGGGCACTATCCTTCGGACGGCGGACGCCTTCGGGACACGGGTGATCGTGCTCCCCGGCTGCGCCGACCTCCATAATCCCAAAACCCTCCGGGCGGGAATGGGAGTCCATTTCCGTACCGAGATCTACCGCTGTACCCTGGAGGAGCTGACGGCTCTTTTGAAAGAGGCGGGCCTGCCCCTCTACGGCGCGGCCCTGCGGGAGGACACGGCGGATGTGCGGGAGGTGGATCTCCGCCGCTGTGCCATGGCCGTGGGCAGCGAGGGCCGGGGCCTCTCGGCGGCGGTGCTGGCGGCCTGTGACAAGACCGTCCGCATCCCCATGGCCCCCCGGTGCGAGTCCCTGAACGCCGCCTCGGCGGCCTCGGTGCTGCTGTGGGAGGCGGCGCGGGGAGAATATTAAAAATTTGACGCTTGCAATTTGCTTCTATTTAATATAGTATAAAGAACCTTGGAAAAAGGAGGGGCGGGATATGCTGAAATATTGGGTGTGGCTGGCAGAGCTTCCGAGGCTGAAGGGCCCNTTNCGGCTGGCGCTTCTGCGGCACTTCGGTTCGCCGGAGGATATTTTCTTCGCCGACCGGGAGGAGCTGCTGCTGGCGGAGGATGTGCCCCCAGGTCAGGCGGAACTGGCCTTGAACCGGGACCTTTCCGCCGCGGACCGTATTTTGGCGGACTGCCAGCGCTTGGGCCAGCGGATTTTGACCATTCAAGACGCGGAGTATCCACAGCGCCTGCGGAACATCTTCGACCCGCCCCTGGTGCTCTACGTCAAGGGGCGGATGCCCGTCATGGACGAGGAGGCGGCCATCGCGGTGGTGGGCACCCGGGAGTGCACGCCCTACGGAACCGCCTGCGGAGAGCGGCTGGGCCGGGAGCTGGCGGCTTCCGGTGCGGTGGTAGTGACAGGGCTGGCCCGGGGCGTGGATTCCGCCGCCGCCCGGGGAGCCCTCCGGGCGGGCGGATCCGTCGTGGGCGTGACGGGCGGCGGTCTGGATGTCGTCTATCCCCCGGAAAATGGAGACTTGTACGCCGACGTCGCCGCCAGGGGGGTGCTGCTGTCCGAGTATCCGCCGGGCTCCCCGCCGGATAAAGCCCACTTTCCCGTCCGAAACCGGATTATGTCCGGCCTCAGCGTGGCCGCTCTGGTGGTGGAGGCCCCGGGGCACAGCGGCGCGCTCATCACCGCCCGGCTGGCCCTGGAGCAGGGCCGGGAGGTTTACGCCGTCCCCGGTCCCATCGACGCCCCGGACAGCGTGGGCTGCAACCGCCTGATCCGGGACGGCGCGGGCCTGGCGGCGGAGGGCTGGGACATCCTCCGGGATTTCCAGGAGCGTTTCCCGGAAAAGCTGCGTCCCGCTCGGAAGCTCCCGGCCTGGACGCCCCTGCCCACCCGGCGGCGGGCCGAGCCCCGGCGGAAGCCGGAGCCTGCTCCGGAGCCGGAAAAAGCGCCCGCGCTCCGGGCTGTGAGCCGGGAGGGCCTGACGGACGATCAGATCGCCCTTCTTGGGGTGCTGGAGCCGGAGGGCCCCGTTCAAGTGGACGATTTAATCGAAAGCACCGGCATTCCCGCCCGGCGGGTTTCGTCGGCCCTGACCATGCTGGAGATTGACGGCTGCGTACGGCAGCATGACGGCAAGCGGTACACACGGACCGTGGCGCTGACGGAATAAAGCGAATTTCATTNCCCCTCCCGCGGGGCGGGAAACAACGGAGGTAACTATGTCAAAGCAGTATCTGGTCATCGTGGAATCCCCGGCGAAGGCCAAGACCATCGGAAAGTATNTGGGGAAGGAGTACACCGTTAAGGCCTGTATGGGCCACCTGCGGGATCTGCCCAAGAGCAAGCTGGGCGTGGACCCGGAGNAGGATTTTGAGCCGGTTTACCAGCCCATCAAGGGCAAGGAAGATATCATCAAGGACCTGAAAAAATCCGCCAAGGCGGCGGACACCGTGTTTCTGGCAACCGACCCGGACCGGGAGGGGGAGGCCATCTCCTGGCATTTAAAGCACCTTTTGGACCTGCCGGACGAGAAGACCCGGCGGGTGACCTTCAACGAAATCACAAANAAAGTNGTCCAGGAGNGCATCCAGTCCCCCCGGGCCATCGACCAGAACCTGGTGGATGCCCAGCAGGCCCGGCGCATCCTGGATCGGCTGGTGGGCTATGAGCTGAGCCCCCTCCTGTGGAAAAAGGTCCGCCGGGGCCTTTCCGCCGGGCGGGTCCAGTCTGTGGCCACTCGGATGGTGGACGACCGGGAGCGGGAGATCGAGGCCTTCCAGCCGGAGGAGTACTGGACCCTGGACGTGAACCTCCTGGGCGGCCACAAGCCCTTTGCCGCCCGCTACCACGGGAAGGACGGGAAGAAGGCGGAGCTGAAAAGCNAGGCCGAGGTGGACGCGGTGGTCCATGAGACGGAAAACGCCGCCTTCTCGGTGAAGAGCGTGAAGCGCACCGACAAGCAGCGCAGCCCCTCGCCCCCCTTCACCACCTCCACCATGCAGCAGGAGGCCTCCCGAAAGCTGAGCATGACCCCCCGGCGGACCATGGCCATTGCCCAGCAGCTCTACGAGGGCGTGGACATCGCCGGAGAGGGCACCGTGGGCCTCATCACCTATATGCGTACCGACTCCCTGCGCCTTTCCGAGGAGGCCCTGGCGGAGGCCAAGAGCTTTATCCTGGGCCGCTACGGGGACGCCTACGCCAAAACCAACCGCTATAAGGCCAAGGCCAATGCCCAGGACGCCCACGAGGCCATCCGCCCCAGCAACGTCCGCTGGACCCCGGAGGATTTGAAAGCCGACCTCACCGGGGAGCAGTACCGGCTCTACCGCCTGATTTGGAGCCGCTTTGTGGCCTGCCAGATGTCCAACGCCGTGTACGACAGCGTGTCCGTGGAGATCGAGGCCAGCCGCCACGACTTCCGGGCCAGCTCCTCCAGCCTGAAATTCGCGGGTTACACCGCCGTTTATGAAGAAGGCAAGGACGAGGAGAAGGAGGAAAAGGAATCTCCCCTGCCGGAGCTCCAGGAGGGGGACGCCCTGGAGCTGAAGGACTTCACCCCCAGCCAGCACTTCACCCAGCCCCCCGCCCGGTATACCGACGCGTCCCTCATCCGGGCCATGGAGGAGCAGGGCATCGGCCGGCCCTCCACCTACGCCCCCACCGTGTCCACGATTCTGGACCGGATGTATGTAGAAAAAGAGGGCAAGTATTTAAAAATCACCAACCTGGGCCGGGTGGTGACGGAGCTGATGAAGGATAAGTTCACCGACATCGCCGATCTGAAATTCACCGCCCACATGGAGGAGAAGCTGGACTCCGTGGAGGGGGGGAGCATCCCCTGGAAGGGGGTCCTGCGGGACTTCTACGGGGACTTCGACAAGAACCTCAAGCAGGCGGAGCAGGACCTGGAGGGCGTGCGCATCAAGGTGCCCGACGAGGTGTCCACGGAAGTGTGCCCCGAGTGCGGGCGGAACCTGGTGGTGAAAATGGGCCGGTTCGGACGCTTCCTGGCCTGTCCCGGCTTCCCGGATTGCAGCTTCACCATGCCCCTGGTGGTGGAGATGCCGGGCCGCTGTCCCNAGTGCGGCGGGCGGCTGATGAAGCGGACGGGAAAGAGCAAGAAAAACNGGAAGCAGTACACCTACTACTGCTGTGAGCACACCACCAGCAAGGTGGAGGCGGAAAAATGCGACTTCATGACCTGGGACGTGCCGGTAAAGGACGACTGCCCGGCCTGTGAGCAGACCATGTTCAAGAAAGCGGGCAAGGGAGCCCGGAANCCCTTCTGCATCAACCCGGCGTGCTCCAACTTTCTGCCGGAGGATAAGCGGGGCTATCCCCGCTTCGNCGCCCGGAANGNGGGGGAGGAGCCCCCCNCGGCGGANGAGACGCCGAAGAAGCCCGCCGCCAAAAAGGCCGGGAAAACGGCCTCCGCCAAGAAGACAGCGGCCAAGACCGCGAAAGCGGCCTCCGCCAAGAAACCGGCGGCGAAAACGGCTGCGGCGGCGAAGAAAACCACTGCGAAAAAACCCGCCGCAAAGAAAACCGCCGCCAAGAAAGCCGGGACGCCGGAGGAGGGCTAAGAGAGCTCTTTCGCGGCGGCGAAAGCGGCCTGGAACATGGCTTCCTGCTCCATGAGGGCGCGGGCGTTCAAGGCAAGGACGTACTGCTGGAGGATCGCCTGACAGCACTCCGGCAGGGCGGCGGACAGCGCGCCGTAGAGCTGGGCAAGCTCGGCGGCATAGGCGTCCCGCTCGAAGCCGTCTATGTAGCGGTCCAGAGCGTAGGCGCGGAGATCGTCGCAGATGGTTTGCATTAAGGGTGACATGGGGTTGCCTCCAATCTGAAACTTAGTTGCATATTATTATATATGCAACTAAGTTGCCTGTCAAGGGGAAATTATGGAGACTTTTGCAAAGCGGCTCAAAGGATTGCGAAAAGAGAAGAAACGGACCCAGGCACAGATGGCAGACTATCTGTAATGCAGTTTGCGGGCCTATCAGTATTATGAATCCGCAACACATTATCCTGAGATTCCAGATTTGTTGAAGCTGGCCGATTTCTTTGGAGTGTCTACCGATTATTTGTTGGGAAGGTCCCAAGAGAGATAGGTGGAAACCCGGGGGAGGGCGGACACATAGGTCCGCCCCTACAGGTCCGTTTATCGGAGCATCAGCGGCAGCGAAAAGAGAAGGACAGGCCTTTCGACAACCACCAAAACCCCCGCTAAGGCTACGCCGCGGGCTGGAGACATTCGTAAAAAACGGAAGCACGCCTTGC